>SDWN01000440.1 GCA_004195305.1 Neptunomonas sp.
GGAGAAGCCGATCACATAGATTCCCTCGTGCAGCAGTCGATCCGCCATCCGTGTACTCAGGGCCGCGTCGCCAAGCATCACCGGGATGATCGGATGGTCGGCACCGGACAGGGTAAAGCCCGCCTGCGCCAAACCCTGGCGAAAGTAGGCGCTGTTGTGTTTGAGCTGCTGGCGCAGGGCGTCGCTTTGCGCCAGCAGCTCGAGCGCGGCGATCGACGCCGTAACCAGCGAAGGCGCCAGCGAGTTAGAAAACAGGTAGGGGCGCGAGCGTTGCCGCAACCAGTCGATGACCGCTTTGGGGCCGCTGGTGTAGCCGCCCATCGCACCCCCCAAGGCCTTGCCCAGAGTGCCTGTGAGAATGTCGACCCGCTTCATCACATCATGATATTCGGCGCTGCCCCGTCCTTTTTCGCCGATAAAGCCCACTGCGTGCGAATCATCCACCATCACCAGGGCATCGTAACGCTCGGCCAGATCACAGATCGCCTTGAGATTGGCGATACTGCCATCCATCGAAAATACCCCGTCGGTGGCGATCAGGCGAAAGCGAGCGTCCCGGGTCGTCTGCAGCTGCGCTTCAAGATCCGCCATGTCGTTATTGGCATAGCGATAGCGACGCGCCTTGCATAGCCGGACACCGTCGATGATGCTGGCGTGATTGAGGGCGTCGCTGATAATCGCGTCCTGGTCGTCAAATAGGGTTTCGAACAGGCCGCCGTTGGCATCAAAGCAGGACGAATAGAGAATGCTGTCTTCGGTGCCGAGAAAACCGCTTAGCTGCTGCTCCAGCTGCTTATGGATATCCTGAGTGCCGCAGATAAAACGCACCGAGGCCATGCCGAATCCGCGGGCGTCCAGGCCCGCTTTAGCGGCGTCGATCAGGGTCGGATGGTTAGCCAGTCCCAGGTAGTTGTTGGCGCAGAAATTGATTACCGGCGAGGCTTGGCCCACCCGGATAGAGGCTTGCTGGGGAGAGTGAATCACCCGCTCGTGCTTATACAGTCCCTCGTCATGGAGGGTTTGCAGTTGTTTATTCAGGTGTTCAAAAAAGGCCGTATGCATACCGCAACTCCAGTTTCGAATCAGAGGCTACAGAATTGATTCTAGCAGGCCTGTTGGGTCTGGGCGGTTGTAGCGAGGGCCAGGCCGGTTTGAGACAGTTTCGAATTGTTTTGAGGCTAATATGGGGGGCTATTTAACCCCGGAATAGAGCAAAAAATGGCCGAGGTCGGTTTTTCCGCAGTGGGTTTGTCTATTCTCGGCCAGCCTCCTAGTCCGGATATTTCATGATGGGATCGGAATTTCTGGATACGCTGGTTAAGCAGTTGCCGCTATCTTTCGCCGCGCCTTGGTGGTTCCAAGGATCAAGGGAGATGGCGGTAAATGCAACACCAGCGGAGTCAGAAAACCGATCAACGCGCTCGATTACAAAATGTAATCGCCTGATGTATTCAATAAACCAGAAAGCATGGGGCTTCCAGACTTTTACTAAGTGCCTTTGTGAAACATCCGGGCTAGGCACGAATGGAGGTGTTAATGGCACGAATGGTTGTATCTCGCGGCAGGGGGGTGATTAAAATTATCCGGCGCCGCTTGCAGGCCGGTGATTGTGAGTCAAACACGCTAGGTTGTACCCAGCAGAGCGTGTTGTGGGCTGCTGGGCAGGTAAGGCGGCGTGATTAACGGCTGGATCTAAGCGTTCTGCTACGCTTGCTGATAGTAATGTTGCGGTGGTGGCGATGAGCCCGTGGTTGATCGTCATCGTGCCAACCGCCTTGGTAGTGCAGCATCGATCCAGACGGTATGTTCGAGCGTTTGCTGAAACGCTCGTAGTATTAAACCGGAGTTTTTTATGACCGACCCGAAGTCAAAACAAGAAACAAAACTCAGTGATACTGAGCTTCAGGATCTGGTGGCGTCTACCGACAACGGTGCCCGTGATCCTCAAGGGGTGCAACGGATTCTGTTGTTGGGTACCGCGTTGTGCTGGTCGCTGTTTCAGCTGTGGATCGCCTCCCCTTTGCCTTTTTACGATTGGCCGCTGATCGGTAGTTTTGGGGTGTTCAACGATACCGAAGCACGCTCGATCCATCTGGCCATCGCCGTTTTTCTCGCCTTTATGGCCTACCCCGCTTTTGGTGGCTCACCCCGCGAGCGGGTGCCGACGGTCGATATGATCCTGGCGCTGTTGGGAGCGTTTTCCGCCGCCTACCTGTTTATCTTCTATGTGCAGATCTCCGACCGTCCCGGTGCTCCGATTACCCAGGATCTGGTGGTGGCGGTGATCGGTGGGCTGCTGCTGCTGGAAGCGACCCGGCGTGCGCTCGGGCCACCGCTGGTGGTGGTGGCATCGGTGTTTTTGCTTTACACCTTTGCCGGCCCCTATATGCCGGAGATAATCGCCCATAAAGGTGCCAGTTTAAGCCAGGTGGTGAACCACCAGTGGATCACCACTGAGGGGGTGTTTGGTATCGCGCTGGGGGTCTCTACCAGTTTCGTGTTCCTGTTCGTACTGTTCGGCGCGCTACTGGATAAGGCCGGGGCGGGTAACTACTTTATCCAGGTGGCATTCTCGCTGTTGGGGCACATGCGCGGCGGTCCGGCCAAGGCGGCGGTGGTTGCCTCGGGCATGACCGGGCTGATCTCCGGTTCCTCTATCGCTAACGTGGTGACCACCGGGACCTTCACCATACCGATGATGCGGCGGGTGGGTTTCAGTGCCGAGAAAGCCGGTGCGGTCGAGGTGGCATCCTCGGTTAACGGCCAGATCATGCCCCCGGTGATGGGCGCTGCGGCGTTCCTGATGGTCGAGTATGTCGGCATCTCCTACGTCGAGGTGATCAAACACGCTTTTCTGCCCGCGCTGATCTCCTATATCGCGCTGGTGTATATCGTTCACCTCGAAGCGCTGAAACAGGATATGTACGGTCTGCCACGGCGCAGTGCGGCCAAGCCCTGGATGGTACGCCTGATGGGGTTGCTGCTGGGTTTTTTCGTTACCGCGGTGCTGTCGCTGCTGGTTTACTACGGTATCGGCTGGATCAAACCCGTTTTTGGTGAATCCGCCAGTCTGGTGATCGGTGCTCTGTTGTTGGTCGTCTATGTGCTGTTGGTGCGGTACTCGGCGCAGTACCCTGATCTGGAGCTGGATGACCCGGAGTCAGAGGTGATCGAGTTGCCGGAGACGGGCCCGACGGTTAAATCCGGTCTGCACTTTATCCTGCCGGTGGTGGTGCTGGTCTGGTGTCTGATGATCGAGCGGCTGTCGCCCGGTCTGTCGGCGTTCTGGGCCTCGATGCTGATGGTGTTTATCCTGATCACCCAGAAAGCACTGTTCGCTTACTTCCGTAACCAGGGCGATCTAGCCCATGAGTTTCGACGGGGCTTTAATCAGTTAATCGATGGCCTGATCGTCGGCGCGCGCAATATGATCGGTAT
>SDWN01000672.1 GCA_004195305.1 Neptunomonas sp.
TGGCGATCGCCATCATCCTGCCGATGACCTTCTATGTCGATCCGATTATCGGTATCACCATGCTGCTAGCGGTCTATAAAGCCGGTATTTACGGTGGTTCGATCTCCGCGATTCTGATCAATACCCCTGGGGCTGCTGCATCCTTCCTCACCGCTCTGGATGGCCATGCGCTGACCAAGGCCGGTAAGGCTGGCAAGGCGCTGGATATGTCGCTGTTTGCATCCGTCACCGGCGAGATGCTGGCAACGCTGGTACTGATCCTGGTCGCCGCACCGATCTCATTGATCTCGTTGCAGGCCGGTCCGATTGAGAAGGTGTTCCTGCTGCTGTTTGCGTTTACCGTCATCGGCTCCATGGCCGGTGAGTCTCTGCCTCGCGGTCTGCTCTCCTGCTGCCTGGGCATGCTGTTTGCGATGGTGGGTATGTCAACCATCACCGGTGCGTCCCGCTTCACCTTCGGCTACACCGAGCTGATGGGTGGCTTTACCTTTACCCCGATGCTGATCGGCATCCTGGTCATGCCTGAGGTGTTCAACGTGATCCGTCGGCGCAAGGTTCCGCACCATCAGATGACGATTACGCACTCACCCAATCCTGCTGACAACCGCATCAGCTTCAAAGAGTTCCGTGGCGTGTTCGGTACCATACTGAAGTCCAGTGGTATAGGTACCTTTGTCGGTGCATTGCCGGGGCTGGGTTCTAGTACGGCTGCGTTTATCGCCTACGGTGAAGCAAAACGTACCGCTAAAAAGCCTGAAGAGTACGGTAAAGGTTCGGTCGAGGGCATTGCCGCAGCAGAGTCCGCTAACAACGCAGTATGCGGCTCCAGCATGATTCCCATGCTGACCCTGAGCATTCCGGGTGACGATGTCGCAGCCTTGCTGATGGGGGCGTTCCTGATCCACGGTCTGACACCCGGCCCGATGATATTCTTCGAGCACACGGAAGTCATCTACGCGATCTTTGCTGGCTTTCTGATCACCGATCTGTTCCTGCTGGGTATCGCCCGCGCTGGCTTCAAGTTTTTCGTCAAGATGGCCTCGCTGCGTCGTTACTACATCTTCCCCTGTGTGACCGTCTTTGCCTTCACCGGTGCCTTCACCGCAGGTCAGAACATGAACGACATCCTAGTGCTGATCGCCTTCACGGTGATGGGTTACGGTATGCGACTGGTTGGATTGAATCCGGCGGTGTTTATCATCGGCTTTATCCTGACACCGTTCCTGGAGCAGAACCTGGATCAGGCAATGTCCATCGTTGGCACCGACTATCACCAGTTCTTTGCTTCACCGTTCTCCTGGGTGTTTATCGCGCTGTCTTTCTTCTTTGTTTACTCAAGCATGCGTTTAAAAACAAAAACTTCGAAGGCGCCTGCTCCCGTCCAGGAGAAAACCGCCTGATCAGCAAGTCATAAATCCTCCTTCACGGGATCGTAACGCGCTTGTTGCTAGGCTCCTGATAAGGGCCGCTTGCCCCTGTGAAGAGCCCGTGAAGACTGTTAAACCTAAATAAAAACAAACCGAAGGTCGTAACTATGAAAAACTCTATAAAGAACTCTAAGAAAACACTGGCAACACTTACCGCAGCACTGGCCGTAACCTTGGCTTCGGGTGCTGCTCTGGCTGCATACCCAGATAAACCGATCAACGTAATCGTGCCTTGGGGCGCCGGCGGTGACTCGGATCTAACCACCCGCATCTGGGCCGATGCAGTAGAAAAAGAGCTAGGGGTCCCGGTGGTTGTTATTAACAAGACCGGTGGCGGTGGTATTGTGGGTACAGCCTTTGTTGCACGCGCTAAAAATGATGGCTACACGCTGATCAACGCGGGGCTAAGTAACATGCTAATAACCCCGAACTTCAGCAAAACACCTTACAACTTTGATACCTTTACTCCCGTTGTGAAAATGACTGCGGTGCCACTGGCCGTCGTGGTCGCTAAAGACAGCCCTTACAAGACATTTGAGGAATTTGTTGCTGCAGCAAAAAGTAAAAGAGTGACTCAAGGCTCCTGGGGCGCCTCCTCTTCCGGCACCATTCAGGCCAATATTATTGCCGAACAGATGGGCTATAAGGTTAAGTACGTCCATGCCAAAGGTGCCGCTGATTCGATGGTTTCGGTCGTCGGTGGTCACATAGATTCTGCAGTGTCCTTCCCGCCTGCATTTGGCCCCCACGTAAAAGCAGGACGTGCACGAGCGCTGGTTATGAACCAGAAGATGGATGCGTTCCCCGGCGTTCCAACCTACGCTGATTACGGCATCAAAGGTAACTTCGAAGGCTGGTCGGGTCTATTTGCACCCAAAGGCGTTCCTCAGGACGTTGTAGCCAAATTGGCTGCTGTTACTGCCAAGGTGATGAAAGATCCTAAGGTACTTGCGGCTTACCAAAATATTGGTGCTATCGTGGACTATCGTCACGGCCCAGAGTGGATTACTGAGATGAAAGTGACCTATGACATCATGAAAGATGCGGCTGCCAAAGCCAAGAAATAACCACTACAACTGATTATCAGCGGCATCCGATGCCTCCTAGGTATTGGCTGCCGCTGAGCTTTAATATGAATCTAACCTCATCCAGATCTCCATTCCGGCTCCTCAGTTGAAATTCATCAACACGCCCACGTAACTCTCCCTGCCCTGCATCATCAACCCCTTTCTGCACCCACCCACCAAGTCTGCAACGGTAGGCCATGAGTAGGTATCAAGTCTGATATACGTTATATTCTTGTCAAGAACATAATCAAGCACCTATTTTTAAGACCATTCATCAGTAGAACTAATATGTAAGGCAGAACAATGAACCTCAAACAGATGGAAGCCTTTCGTGCAGTAATGCTGAGCGGTTCAGTTTCGCAGGCTGCCAAGCAGTTATTTAGAACCCAGCCCGCGGTGAGCATGATGCTCAGTTCTCTGGAAGAGGATATCGGTTTTCAGCTGTTCGAACGGCGCAAGAAACGGCTCTACCCAACCCCGGAGGCTAACTATCTCTACAAGGAGGTAGAAGCGATCTTCTCCCGTATCCAGGACATGAGCCAGACGGTTCAGGATATTCAGAATAAGCAGTACGGTTTCCTGCGTATCGGTTGCATGCCCGGGCCGTCCAACTTCTTTGTACCCGATATTTTGGCGGACTACCTGGAAGAGCATCCCAAGGTACAGGCCTCCCTGCAGACCCGAACCTCCGATTCTGTCGTGGAGTGGATCGCCTCTAATCAATACGATCTGGGTCTGGCGGAGATGTCCACGCACCAGTCCAAAATCGGCAGGAACCAGATGTTCGAACTGCCCTGTGTCTGTGCCCTGCCAGCTATGCATCCATTGGCGGAACACGAGGTGATCACACCGGCAATACTCGACGATGAGTCGATGATCTGTCTCTTATACACATCT
>SDWN01000676.1 GCA_004195305.1 Neptunomonas sp.
GACATCAACAGAAAACCCCCATCCGGAAGATCAAGATTCAATGCTCGCAAGTGGGCGAGATAACCAACCAGCCACTCCTGTAGCAACTGAACTTGTGGGAGCTGCTCCTCTTCCAGCACCTTGGCATACTCTTGACGATACGTCAGGGTCATGGAAGGATCTATTCCTACGAGGGGTACACCGCTATCGGCCAGGGCCTTCAGCCCGCGGGCGTTTGTAAGGGCTGTATCTTCAAAGCGTTGGAGAAATCCATGGACGTGAAGGGGTTTGCCGTTAGGTGCGTAAGGGGCAACCAGAACGTTGAAGCCTAGCCGTCGCAGTAGATTACAACAATCGAGAACCAATTGAGTTT
Source organism: Neptunomonas sp. (assembly GCA_004195305.1). GTDB lineage: Bacteria > Pseudomonadota > Gammaproteobacteria > Pseudomonadales > Balneatricaceae > Motiliproteus. The sequence continues at coordinate 353 of SDWN01000676.1, forward strand.
CGAAATAACTGGTAAAGGCGTCCTGAACCAAAACCAGGCTGTGCTGCCGGGCAGTATCTGACAGCGCATTCAGTCGTTCCGGCGTGGCCCAGGGTATATCGAGTTGTTTCAATCCCTTTCTCAGGTTTATGCGGCAGATGACAGGACTGTCCACCATACCGACTACCTTGTCTAAATAACGCCCCCCCAATGCGCTTTGAATAACGCTGTTATACAACCCTGGAACGTAATTTAAGACCGGGATCATGGCTTCCAGATTAGCCACTAGATAATGGCGAAGCGGCCGCAGGTAGCGTCCGTAGTACAGCTCCATAAATTGCGAGCGTAACTCTGGCACATTGACTCGGATCGGGCATTGGGAGACACAGGACTTGCAGGCTAAGCAGCCATCCATCGCTTCCATCACCTGATGGGAAAAATCAATCTCCCCCCTCCCCTTTGCCAGGGTGTTAAGCGTCCGGCGGAGTAACCACCGCCCGGCAATGTCGCGGCGCAGCCTGTGGCTTTCTTCTACCGGATTGCTGAATACGCTGACGAGTCCCTTTCCAGGACGGACACATAGCGTCGTCTGGATCAAAGTTGAAACAGCCACCGTTACCGTTGCAGTTCATGGCAGAAGGAAATGCCTTTCGAACAGCGGTTGGAATCTGCCGGTCCAGTTCGCCTCGAGTGCCGACTTCATCTATCCGCAGTATGGCTCCTTCAGTGCCTAGCGGCGTACAGATCTTGCCGGGATTGAGCTGATTGTAGGGGTCGAACATCGCTTTAATCTGCTGCAGGCAGCCGTAGAGAAGCGGGCCAAACACCTCAGGAACATATTCTGATCGCACTCCCTTACCGTGCTCCCCCCAAAGCAGACCGTTATACTTGGCCACCAGCTTGACCACGGCGTCAGTGATTGGACGGATTAGTAGGGCCTGCTCCTCTGACTTCATATCCAGCGCTGGGCGGACGTGCAATACGCCGGCATCCACATGGCCGAACATGCCGTAATGAAGGCCGTAGCTATCTAGCAAGCAGCGGAACTCGGCAATAAAAGCCGGCAAGTTCTCCGGCGGTACGGCGGTATCCTCAACAAAGGGAACGGGACGGGCGTCACCCTCCTGGTTGCCCAGCAAACCTACCGCCTGCTTACGCATAATCCAGATCCGCTTAACCGCCTCATGCCCCCAGGCGACGGTATAACCCAGCCTGAGACCCTGTTCCCGTTCCAGTTTTTCGGTAATAACCTGGATTTGACGCTCCAGTTCGCCCTCGTCGTCAGCGGTGAACTCAACCAGATTAATCCCAGCAATTACACGTGCTCGCTCGGGGAAGAATTCTGCCACCTGATCCCAACCCACATCCTCACGTGCAAGGTTCAGTACGGTTGAATCCACAGTTTCTATGGATGTGGGACGAGTTGCCATCAACGCGCGGGCATCCTCCAGCGCGGACTGAAAACTGTCGTAACCGATATTGATCAGTGCTGATACCTTGGGTATCGGCTCTAGGCTCAGTTTGGCCTCGGTAATAAAGGCTAGAGTGCCTTCAGAGCCACAGAGCAGGCTATTAAGATCGAAGTTATCCAGAGCATCGACGGCATGCGCTAAATCGTACCCAGTGAGGCAGCGATTGAGTGTTGGAAACCGGCGTTCGATCTCGTCCTGATGTGCTTCAATCAGTCGTCGCGCTTCGCGGTAGATCTGTGCCTCCCGGCTATCGGCTTCACAGGCTTCGAGATAATCGGACCGGGGCATTGGAAAACTGCGAATACACTCGCCTCCCAACAACACAGAGTCTAGCTCCAGCACGTGGTCACGGGTCTTTCCGTAACGGCACGACCCCTGGCCACTCGCATCGGTGTTGATCATGCCGCCGATAGTCGCCCGGTTGCTGGTTGAAAGCTCCGGGGCGAAAAACAATCCCTCACTCTCGACATAACGGTTCAGCTGATCTTTCACCACACCCGCTTCAACACGTATCCAACGTTCTTCTGCATTGAATTCCAAGATACGATTCATATGGCGCGACAGATCGACAACCAGACCATCAGTCAACGACTGACCATTGGTGCCTGTACCTCCGCCACGGGGCGCAAGCACCACCTTGCGAAACTGAGGCTCGCCGAGTAGCCGACAAACCCTGGCCACATCCGCTTTATCCTGTGGATAAATGACTGCTTGAGGTAGACGCTGATAGATGCTGTTATCCGTGGACAGTGTGACTCGGTCGGAGTAGTCGAGATTCAGCTCGCCCTGAAACCCTGCTTGCCTAAGAGCATCCAGATACTCGGCATAGAGTGTTTGGATAGGGGTGAGGCTTTGCAATTTTGGGATCATGGCGAGACAACTCTATGGGGCGTCGCCGTTACCGCCCTCCTTGGCTCTCACGGCATACCGCCCATCCCTGGGCATAAAAACCAGCTCTAAAGGGAGCGGAAGGTCCGAGGACAATCGGACAACAAGGGTGACGACGCAGTTGAATTAAAAGTCGTAAAGACGTGCAGGGTTATGTACCAGAATCTGCTCGCGCAAGGCAGGATCAGGCACCCAGTCAGCCAACATATCCAAAAGCGCACCGTCGTTGGGCATAGGGAGATGAACGAAGGGGTGGGGCCAGTCCGATCCCCATACCATGCGTTCGGGGGCTTTATTAACCAAGGCCTGGGCCATGGGTAGCACATCCGAGTAAGGCGTCTGGCTTTGGGTGGTGACGCGATAAGCGCCAGAGAGTTTGACCCAGCAACGACCTGTTTCCAGCAGTTTTAACAGTGCCTGAAAGCCAGGATGATCCAGCCCCTTGTCTGTGCTCATATGCCCCATATGATCGATCACCACGTCCACAGCCAAAGAGCTTAAACGCTCATAAAGGTTTTCGAACTCAGACACATCGATCAGTGCCTGGATATGCCACCCCAGAGGTTCGATCTTTTGGGCGATGGTTTCCACATCGGCAAAGGAGATCCCCCCTTTGAACAGCAGGTTGACACGAACGCCCCGTACACCGGCCACGTGCAGTCGTTCCAGTTCGGCCTGGTCAATATCCGGGTCAACGACGGCGACACCGCGATAACGCCCTTCCAATTGCTCCAGGGCGTCAATCATCGCTTGGTTGTCGGTGCCGTAAACACTGGGCTGAACTAACACCCCCCGTTCGATGCCCAAAGTGCGGTGCAACGCCAAATATTGGTCCAGCAAGGCGTCAGGTGGTGTATAGGTACGGTTTGCAGTATAGGCATAACGGCGCTGAGGCCCAAACACGTGGGCGTGAGTATCACAGGCCAGCGTAGGCATCTCGAATGCAGGCGTACGCACATCGGGGTCTGCCGCACGGCAGACGGGAATAAGAGAGTCATTCATAACCGTTTCCAAGAAAGTGTTGTCTAACTTAGTCCCTGAGCAGGGCAAGATAGCCTGCAAGAGTACTTGTGGGTTCAAGTAACCGCCGGGTCGCATCCATCACCTGTTGTGCCTTGCTCTCACCCCAGACAGGTAGGGTCAGGGCGGCATACTTGGCCTCCAACCGACTCTCCGGGATCGGATTATCAGGATCACCCACCGCAGTATGAGGTTCGGACTTGAGCTGCCGACCATCTTTCAGGTCGATGGTGACATGCGCCCAACGCTCAGCCGGGAACACGGCGTTGTAGTCATCATGCTCCACCAGACTGACTCGGCGGCACATGGCCAGGGTAGCCGGATCGGTTTTTCCGATTCACAACGAAAACAGGCGCTCTTCTTCACTGCTGCCTTTTCGATGGTCGGGAAACTGGCCAAGGCCGATGGCCGGGTCTGCGAAGATGAGATTGCGGCGATCCATCGTATTTCGCGTGAAGCGCTCGGCCTGGATGCCCAAACCCAGAAATTCGCGATCAATATCTTCAATCAAGCCAAAGAGAGCCCGGAAAGCTTCGCCAACTACGCC
>SDWN01000682.1 GCA_004195305.1 Neptunomonas sp.
GTCATTAGCGGTGCTTATTAAGGGCGATGAAGCTGCGAGGAAAAATCGACGCAGGCTCTTGGTTCGGCGAGGCAGTGAGTTCGGTGTTTATTCTTGACCTCTATCCACCGGGACATCTATTGGCTGCGCTTCATTCTATGATGGCGCAACACGGCCTATTCCGACGGGGCTGATCCGACTGCGAGTCGTAACTGCGCTATACGCGCCACCAAGCGTGCTGCGATAGCGTTCTGATCATAACACTGGTTAACAGTCTGCGCTCCGCACGCGGCCCCGATACTTCGCAAGTATCAGCACTTCTAACGTAGTCGGGGATCAATAGTGATCCGCCAAAAAGAAGCACAAAGATTTCATTGGCGCAGGAGCTATCACAAATAAATATAAACATATCAAAAATGATATTTGATCTTATCATTTCTTGTTTTGATTACACTGACAGCGATCGCTGCGACCACCACCTTCCAGCTCTTGACCCAAATCAACCATCCTTATAGAAGGGCTTTAAAACGATCAGAAATCTTGTATAACTAAGCACTTAGGGCGCACGGCAGCGATCTCCCTTAAACAGGGTGTAAGAATCATAATTAGCATCAAAGGAATCAAATGGATAATTGTTGGGAGTTTAAAGGCTGTGGACGGCAACCAGGCGGTCACGCAATTGAGGAATTAGGATCCTGTCCGGTACCTCTCGAAAGCCGCGCCAGTGGTATTAATGGCGGCTTGAATGCAGGCCGTTCCTGCTGGGCTGTTGCCGGGAGTCTCTGCGACGGTAAAGTACAGGGGACCTTTGCGAAAAAACTGATGAATTGCGGTAGCTGCAGCTTTGCACATAAAGTTATGAAAGAACAAGGCGGTGAATTTATAAACGCAGCCAATATCATCGCCACGTTAAGCACCTAAGGCCTCACTTCTGATTAAATGAAACCCTCGGCGTCCGCGCTACCAGGCTGCTAGCTATCATCAAGAATGCACGCTGGACAATGCGCGGCAGCTTTCCAAGCCGTCCGGATCCGCATAACCCATCTTCAAGCAATTGAAGCCAGTCCCCCTACGCAGACGTCGCCAGTTTGCCCCCGAACCCAACCAGCAACACACCGGTCAGGCTGTCCATCACCTGCGCCACCCTTGGACGCTGCAGCCACAGCCGGGCGCGGCCAACCATCAACACCAAAGCGCCTTGCCAGAACATACCGATGCTGAAATGGATCGCAGCCATCAGCAGCGCCTGGGGCAGCGCCGAATACGCGGGGTCGATAAACTGGGGCAGAAACGCCATGTAGAAGATGATCGGCTTGGGGTTAAGCACATTCGACAGCAGCCCTTCGCGCAACGAGGTCAATGCCGGGACCTGCGCCAAGTTGCCGGACACCTCGAACGGCACCCCTCTGCGGTGCAAGGCGGAGCGCAGGCTTTGTATACCTAACCAAATCAGGTAGGCGGCGCCGGCCAGCTTAAGCGCGGTAAACAGCTCGGCCGAGCCTAACAGAATCACCGACAAACCCGCCGCCGAGATGCCGGCGTGAATAAACAGCCCCAGACAGATCCCCAGGCTGGTCAGCAAGCCATCGCGATGACCACCACGGGCGGCATTGCGCATCACTAACAGTGTATCCACGCCGGGGGTCAGCGTCAGCGCGGTGATCGCTAATAAGAAAGGGAGCCACAGAAATTGCTCGAACATGATACCTAACCCTCCTAGGCATAGAGTCGATAGTCTATACGAACAGCTCTAACAGGTCATTGAGAAAGCGTCGCCCGTGTGGCGTCGGGGTAAGCCGAGTCAGATCCGCGTCCAATAACCCCAGCGTGCGGGCCCGATCCAGCTGCGGTTGAATCTGTGCCAGGGCCAACCCGGTGCTCGCTGCAAACAGCTGCGCTTCCACCCCCTGGTTGAGCCGCAGCACATTCATCATAAACTCCAGCGCCAGCTCCTCGCGAGCGACCACCCGCGCCTGATCCGCGCAAGGCGCTGCCAGATAGGCCTTGGGCTGACGTGGCTTGCTGCGCCGGATAAGCTGCTGTTGGCTCAGGTCGGTCAGCTTGCCATGAGCACCGGCGCCAATACCGATGTAGTCACCAAAGCGCCAGTAGTTGAGGTTATGACGGCACTGCTGCCCGGCCCGACTGTAACCGGAAATTTCATACTGGGCAAAGCCAGACTCGGCGAGCAGGGCCTGACCCTGGTCCTGGATCGCCCACAACTGTTCATCTTCGGGCAGTCTTGGCGGTCGACTATGAAACTCGGTATTAGGTTCGATAGTGAGCTGGTACCAGGACAGATGGGCCGTCCCCAGCGAGATCCCCTGGCGCAGATCGGTCAGCGCCATCGCCGGGGTTTGCCCGGGTAAACCATGCATCAGATCCAAATTGATCCGCTCAAATCCCAGCGCATGGGCACTCTCGATCGCAGCGAACGCATCGTCACCACTGTGGATCCGCCCCAGCGCCTTTAAACAACGGTCGTCAAAGCTTTGCACCCCCAGCGACAGTCGATTGATACCGGCAGCGCGAAAACCACCAAAGCGCGCCTGCTCAAACGTACCCGGATTGGCCTCCAGTGTGATCTCGATATCCCTCGCAAAGGGAATGCGCTTATCGATGCCCGGCAGTAGCTGCTGGTAAAAATCGGCGCTCATCAGGCTCGGCGTCCCGCCACCGATAAAAATCGACCCCAGCTGGCGCCCCTGCACCAACGTCAGTTCGCTATCCAGATCAGCAAACAGCGCGTGCAGGTACGCCCTCTCGGGCAGCTCTCCGTGCTGTGCATGCGAGTTGAAATCGCAATAGGGGCACTTGCGTACACACCAAGGCACGTGCACGTAAAGACTTAGCGGAGGTAACTGTAGCGACGAGGAGGTGCTGGGCAAGAGGGGCATTAAGCCTGCTGCTGCAGCTGGCGTATAAACTCCGCCACCGCCTGGCCGCGATGACTCAAGCGATTTTTCTGCTCCGGTAGCAGTTCGGCCGAACTGGATTGGCACTCGGGGACCCAGAACAACGGGTCATAGCCGAAGCCATTATCGCCTTGCGGCGCTTCAAGAATACGCCCCTCCCAAGTACCCTGACAGATCAGCGGAGTAGGATCCAAAGGGTGACGCATATAGACTAACAGGCATTGAAACCGCGCCGTGCGTTCGGTTTCAGGAACCCCGGACAGTAGCTCCAGCAACTTGGCGTTGTTACGCGCATCGGTGGCCCCGACTCCCGAGAAACGGGCCGAATAGATCCCTGGCGCGCCCTTTAAAAAGTCCACCTCCAACCCGGAATCATCTGCCAGTGCTGGCAAGCCGGAAACCCGACTGACATGGCGGGCCTTGAGAATGGCGTTTTCGACAAATGTCAGGCCGGTTTCATCCACCTCTCCCACCGCAAACTGCGACTGCGGCAGCACCTGAAAATCCAGGCCAGCGAGGACCTGATTAAACTCTTT
>SDWN01000905.1 GCA_004195305.1 Neptunomonas sp.
CCGTCACGAATACTCATAGATCAACCTGCTAGCCTCTACAACGCCGCTCAGCGGGCATCCTTATCATCCAGCAAACGTTTGAGTTTTTCCTGGGCCGCTGAATCGATAGACTTAACCCCTGGATCAGCCCCCTCGCGTTTACGCCGACTAACCAGAAACACAACAAAAGCCCCGATCACCAGCATCCCGATCGGACCATACCATAGCAACATTGTGCTGGAATCCCGCCGCGGACGATAGTTCACAAAGTCACCATAACGCGCCACCATAAAATCGATAACACTCTGACTACTTTGACCTTCGCTCACCATCCGGTGAATCTCGCGGCGCATATCTTCAGCAATGGGCGAATTAGAACCCGACAGGTTCTGATTCTGACACTTAGGGCAGCGTAGCTCCTCAACCAATACTTTGTACTGCTGGTGCTCTTGCTCATTTTTAAATTGATAGGTTTCAATCACCGCCTGGGCCGACCAGGAGGTCAGCAGCAAACCCAGCACCGCCATCAATCGCATGGTTCGTTTCATTAAAATTGTTTCCTGTTCAGTTGTCTCAAGCTGTTTAGCCGCATCATTCGGCAGACTCTGGGGTTCGACTCTCTCTCAAGCGCTGTTCGCGCTTGAGTCTGCGCTTATACTCGGCAATGAACTGCCGCTTACTCAGAATCGGGCTAAGCACATTAAAGACGATGACAACCAATGCGATTGAATAAGATAGCCAGACATACAGGCCGTGACCGTCCATCGCGATAAAATCAGCAAACGAATTGAAATGCATCAGTGCGCCTCCACCAGTTCTTTAACCCAGCCCGTACGCTTCTCCCGCTTTAAAATTTCTGCACGGGTACGCAACATCAACACCACCGTGAAGAAGCAGTAAAAACCCACCACCATAACCAGCAATGGAATCCACATCTCCGGTGGCATCTTAGGCCTCTCGGTGACGGTAAAGGTTGAGCCTTGATGAAGAGTATTCCACCACTCCACTGAGTACTTGATGATCGGAATATTGACCATGCCAACCAAGGCCAACACCGCCCCCGCCTTGCCAGCGGTAATCTCATTTTCGATCGCTGAATGCAAAGTGTAAACACCGACGTACAAAAACAGCAAAATTAGCATCGACGTCAAACGGGCGTCCCACACCCACCAGGTCCCCCAAGTCGGCTTGCCCCAGATCGCGCCGGTTGCAAGCGCCAAAACTGCCAAAGTAGCGCCGATCGGGGCACAGCTCTTAGCAACCATATCAGCCACTTTCATCTTCCATATCAGGCTGATAGCGCCTGCAACGGCCATCAACATGTAGCATGACTGGGCCAAGACGGCCGATGGTACATGGATATAGATAATTCTAAAGCTGTTGCCCTGCTGATAGTCGGCCGGTGCAAACGCCAGCCCCCAGATCAACCCGAAACTCATCAGCACCACCGCTGCGATAACAAACCAGGGCAACAGTTTACCCATGATCTCAAAACTCCAGCGTGGTGATCCCAGACGGTAAAACCAAGCGGGCATCTTCCATGTGTTAGCCATTGTTACACTCTCACTTAAATAATCGATTAGTCACTGACGCTAATACGTAAGCTGGCGGCGACAGCAACCGGTGCCAGCACTATCCCTAAGGCTAAAATGGCACCGAGGATAGCGAGGTACCCGCCTACCGGCAAGCCAGCCGATGCTGCCTGCACCGTGCCCGTTCCAAAAATCAGCACCGGAATATACAGGGGCAGCACCAGCAACGAGATCAGCACCCCGCCCTTGCGCAACCCAACCGTCAACCCGGCTCCGATAGCGCCGATCAGACTCAACGTTGGCGTACCTAACAGCAAGCTGATAACCATCGCCGACATACCCTGCTCTGGCAGAAACAGCATCACCGCCAATAACGGCGCCATTAACGTCAGCGGCAGACCGCTGATCATCCAGTGCGCACAAATCTTCGCAAACACCAGCAGAGCCAACGGTTGTGGGCTAAGCAGCATCTGCTCAAGCGAGCCATCGTCAAAGTCTGATCTAAATAGACTGTCCATTGACAATAAAGTTGCCAACAGCGCCGCCACCCAGACAATTCCGGCCGCCGCCTGCGACAAAAACTGCGGATCTGGGCTGACCCCCAGCGGAAATAGTGTTGCCACCATCAAGAAAAACATCAACGGACTGACCAGATCATTACGGCGTCGGTAAGCCAACATCAGATCACGCTTGAGGGTGATCCAAAACACCCGGCTCAGTGATAAATCCTGCGAATCATCAAGCATCAGACCACCTCCGCCGGTGCACCCAGCGAAACCTGGCGTAAATTATCCCGCAGCCCCAACTCATGGTGCGTCGTCAGAATCACACTCCCGCCCTGCTCTGCGTGGCTGGCGATCAGGGCCTCCTTGCGCGCTACACCGCGCTTATCGATCGCAGTGAAAGGCTCATCCAGAATCCATAACGGAGCATCGCTGAGATATAACCGAGCCAGACTCACGCGCCGATTCTGTCCTGCAGACAGTGAGTGGCAGGGGACATCTTCATAGCCATACAGTCCAACATTGGTGAGTGCCTCAGAGATCCCTTCGGCTCGGGTATGCGGATGCAGAGCGCAATACCAGCGTAAATTCTCCTCCGGAGTCAGGGTTGCTTTAACCCCCGGCAGGTGGCCAAAGTAAAGCAGCGAGGATAAAAATTCGTCACGCGCCTCCGAGACGGACTGGCCATTGAAGAGAACATCTCCTTCGAACGCCTGAGACAGTCCACTAAGAATACGCAGCAAGGTGGTTTTACCGCTACCGTTAGGACCTTCAACCTGAATGATCTCACCCGGATTAAGGGAGAAGCAGAGGTCTTCAAAAAGCACTCGCTCATCTCGCTCACAGAACAGCTCTTTTACCTCTAGCAGGGGGGTAGTCAAAATCGACGAAACCTTATATTGAGAGTTAATGCACTATTAACCAGGTGCCTATCGGACTTTACACTGAGCTACGGCGGAAAATCCGAGCTTGGCCATCTGTTCACGATCTGGTGGATTAAATAGCTCCCTATCCGCCCGCAAGATCGAAAAACCTGCCTCGAATCGCTTTCCCTAGCAACGTCCAGCCAAGTCCGGAAGCCTCCTAGCGCCTTTCTTAACCGAGTAAATCAGCGCATTATATACGAATAATCGGCGCAGGCGGAGCCTTGCGACCACCTTCATCAGGGCCAGTGTAAATATTTTTCCCGGAGCCGTTTTTGGTCAACCCAGCCAACCCTTCCCAGCGCCCACCGCAGCCCGCAAGCGCAGTGTCAAACCCTCAGCGTCTGGAGGCCTTGTTGAGCCAGGGACTGCCCCGCACAGCCCTGGTCGTACAGGTCAGTGCGCAACGCAGCACACAGCACCCCCAAGGCAACGCCGCACTCAACGGCCAACCCAACACGGCGCCTACACGAGGCGCTACCGCGGCT
>SDWN01000907.1 GCA_004195305.1 Neptunomonas sp.
GTTACCCTAATGTTGTTAAGGAAGTCATGATGAGTCTAAAGTGCCCCGTCTTACCCGATACCCTGGCAGGGTTGCGCAGCCTGTTGGATGAGATCCAGCGCGGCGAGCGTGACATTCGCCTGGGTAAACGCTCGCACCAGGCCCTACTGTCGATGCTGCAGGCTCCTCAACAGACGGCCGTTATGACCATCGTCGAACTGTCGCAGCAGTTGGGCGTTAATGCCTCAACGTTGTCGCGTTTGGCGCAACGTCTGGGTTATGAAAAATACAGCCAGTTACAAGAGTTGTTTCGGCGTGAGATGGCCGCGGGTAAACATTTTTATAGCGAACAGGCGGGCCGTCTGACCCAGGCGAGTGATGACGAAGAGTTAGGCTTGCTAGCACAGCTGGGGCGACAGGAGAGCAGTAATATTGCCACTCTGATCGATGCTGTGGATGCGGCTGATTTTGAGGCGACTGCGACATTGATGAGCGAGGCCAAACGGGTACGCATTCATGGCATGCGCCAGTTTTATTCACTCAGCCTTTTCATCTCATACGCGCTGGGTATGTTGCGCCAGGATGTGGCACCGCTGGATGCTGGGCGCCAGGGTGTGGCGGATGCGTTGGCTCAGTTACAACCCGGTGATCTGTTGATTCTGGTTAGCTGTTTTCCCTACACCCAGAGTGTTTTGAAAACGGCCGAGGTGGCTGCTCAGCTTGGCATTCGGGTGGTGGCGCTGACCGATTCCAGCCGCTCACCGCTTGCTGCGGTGGCGGACTACAGTTTTTTTGTGCCCAACCAGAGCGCCTTTTTTAGCAATAGTATGTGTGGCTTTATGCTGCTTAGCGAGGGGTTGTTAAGCCGTGCCGCCAGCCTTCTGGGTGACACCGCTCTAGATTCGCTGCGTCAGCGCGAGGTGCTTATTGAGCAGCTAGCCGCATCGCTCTGAGTTTATCGGCTGTTGTTTCGGTTTCGGCATCGGTTTTGGTGGGGTGGCTGTTAATCCGGTGTTCGCTAGGCATGTGTTAAAGTGACCCTCTTTTGTTGTTTCGAGTGCCCCCTATGTTTCCTTCTTCGCGCGCGTCTGTGGCTGTGATTGGTGCTGGCCCTGCTGGCTTGATGGCAGCGGAGGTGATCAGTGCGGCGGGAATTCCGGTGCAGTTGTTTGAGGCGATGGGAACCATCGGCCGTAAGTTTCTGCTGGCGGGTCGGAGCGGGCTTAACATCACTCACGACGAGCCGCTGCCAGCGTTTATCCGTCGTTATGGCGCCGCCGCAGATCGATTAGCACCGCTGCTTTCAGATTTTGATCCGTTGGCCATCAGGGCTTGGGTACAGGGTTTGGGCATCGAAACATTTGTCGGTGGGGCGGGACGTGTGTTTCCCGAGGATCGAAAAGCAGCGCCTCTGCTGCGTGCCTGGCGTCAACGGCTGGAGCAACAGGGGGTTGAGATTCATACCCGCCATCGCTGGCAGGGCTGGGCTGAAGCGGGGCGGTTGCGGTTTGGTAGCGACCAGGGTGAGTACTGTACCGAGGCCTCTGCTGTTGTACTGGCGCTGGGTGGGGGGAGTTGGCCGCGCATGGGATCTGACGGTCAGTGGGTTGAGCTGTTACGTCAGCAGGGGATCGATGTGGCGGCGTTAGCACCGTCTAATTGTGGGTTTAACTGTGCGTGGAGTGAGCATTTTGCTTCGCGCTTTTCCTGGCAGCCGTTGAAGTCGATCCAGGTTGCCCATCCGGCCAGCGGCCGTATGCCCAAGCGGGCAGATCTGATGATCACCGCGCACGGTATCGAAGGTGGCGCCGTCTACGCGCTCACAGCTGCGCTGAGAGCCGAGATAGAAGCTCAGGGGCACGCCTTGCTACATCTTGATCTAACCCCCGATCGCACCCAGGCACAGCTTGAGGCGGCATTGGCGACCCCGCGTGGTAAGACGTCGATGGCAACCCATCTTAAGCGAAGGGTGGGTATTCAAGGGATAAAGGCGAGTCTGTTGCGAGAGCTAGCCCATACCGAACAGTTTACCGATCCCGTTCTGCTGGCTGCGGTTATTAAGCAGTTACCCTTGCCGCTTGTCAGTCCCCGGCCGTTAGCTGAGGCGATCAGCAGTGCGGGCGGGGTGCTTTTTTCCGGCCTTACACCGTCCCTGATGGTTAACACTCAGCCGGGTTTGTTTGTCGCCGGAGAGATGCTCGATTGGGAAGCGCCTACGGGTGGTTATCTGTTGAGTGGTTGTCTTGCCACGGGGCGCGCGGCTGGATTGGGTGCGGTGCGCTGGTTGCAGGGTACGGATTAAATCGTCTGCTACTTCTTTGGCGAGCTTTCTTTTTAGTCTATGTTGCTAGCCACCCAAAACCTCGTTTGTTCTAGCTACAGTGTCATTTTTAGCGAGTGTTTCACGTGAAACATCAACGCTGACAGATCAGATCCCTTGTCGAAGATGTGTTTAGTCCATACGCCAGTAAGTCAGCGTGCCCTTTTTTTTCCTGTAAATATCTTCCCGAGCTAGCGTATCTGGTCCTTACTGGCATGCAATAGGCGTGATTTAAAATGATGAAGGCTGGTGTCAATCGCAGTACAGCTCCTGGAGTGGGGTGCAAAAAACATCTTAGAGTTATTCCTGGAGATCACCAGGTTCATTTAATCGTGCTTCATATCGTCTTTCCTGGTTACCCATGATCTACAGCCATCACAGTGTCAACCATGAGCATACGGACTCGCGAGAATAGACCGGCTGCATCATGGCTGAGCTTTGTGGGTAATCAGGTCGTCTTTTGTGGATTGGGCTTTAGTCCCAAGAAGGCGGCAGTTTTGTTGTTGCGCCCATTCATTAACACGCAGGTGCTAGGACGGATCTGTGCGTCGGTCAGGCTTATTTGCCTGTGCCGGTCACCGCGATGATGACCCGATCGGCCATTGCAGATCTGCAGATCAAATGCCGGTAATCACGGCAGATACGGCAGCGGGGGCTGTATAGCAGCGGAAGGGTGTTGGCTTGGGATGGATGTTTCACGTGAAACAATGGCTACTGCTGGCCATCGAGCAGGTGGTCAACAACGGCTGCAAGGTCGTCGAATACAGCGACGCCATCAAGACCTTTGCCCTTACTGAGGGTGCGTAATCCCTTTCCGGTTTTAACCAGAATCGGAATGCAGCCAGCGGCTTGGCCTGCCTCGAGATCGCGAAGACTGTCACCGATCATAATCGCGCCCTTCGCAGAGACGACCAATGCAGCCTCGATCTGATGGATTAAACCCGGTAGTGGTTTGCGGCAATCGCAGGCTTGATCAGGAGAGTGGGGGCAGAAAAATATGCCATCGAGTTGGCCCCCTGCGGCGGCGATAACCGCATTCATTTTACTGTGCATCGCATCGAGATCGGCCGGCGTAAAATAGCCACGCCCCAGGCCCGATTGATTAGTTGCCACAGCGACCCGGT
>SDWN01000909.1 GCA_004195305.1 Neptunomonas sp.
AGATGTGTATAAGAGACAGCATCAGGGTACTGCCCATATTGACCACGTTACCGCCGGAGACGGTGGAGATCCCCATATTGATGGCGATTCGGCCGTTATAGCGCAGCAGGTTGGTGGCCGGGGTGATGTAGTCGCGGCTGACTTGTGCGATATCACTCAACCTGATCAGGTTATTGTTGCGGTTGGAGATCAGCAGATTTTCGATATCTTCAACGGCATTGATGCCGCCGGTAGGCTGGATGCGAACATAATCCCGCCCCACCTTGACCTTGCCAGAGGGGGCCACCAGGTTCTGTTGGGACAGCAGGTTGTAGACCTGATCTTGGCTGATGCCCAGTTGTGCCATCTTGGTACGGGAGAACTCGACGTAGATCGCCTCCTGCTGATCGCCCCAGAGCTGGATTTTGGCCACGTCCTCCACCAGCAGCAGTTCGCGCTTGACGAAATCGGCGTACTCCTTGATCTCCTGGTAACTGTATCCATCGCCGGTGATGGCAAACATCACCCCGAACACATCGCCAAAATCGTCGTTGACCAGGGAGGGGTGAGCCCCCGGCGGCAGCTGGCTTTGGGCATCGTTAACTTTGCGCCGCAGTTGTTCCCAGATCGCGGGGAGGCTGGTTTTGTCGTATTTGGCCTGCATCTCCACGGTGATGATGGAGAGTCCTTCGGTATTGTAGGAGCGGATCTCCTCGACCTGGGACATTTTCTGGATGGCGGTTTCCAGCATATCGGTCACCTCAAGCTCCACCTCCTGGGGGGTGGAACCGGGATACTGCGTAATCACTAAGGCTTCCTTGATGGTGAACTCGGGATCCTCTAGCCTGGATAGCGACTGGTAGGAGAAAAAACCACCGAACAGCAGCAGGAACGTGGCGACCCAGGTGATGGTGCTGTTCTTGATGGAGAGCTCTGCGATATTCATCTCAGTTCACCCCAGCCTGGTCGTCGAACAGGCGGACTTTCTGGCCGGGTTGCAGATAATGGACGCCCGCGGTCACGATCCGTTCGCCGGCTTCCAGCCCGCTGCTGATTTCGACCAAGCTGCCGCCTAACAGACCGATGGAAACTTCCCGGCGATTCACCGTTTCGCTCGCATCATCGTAGATCCACACAAATTGTTGATTCTGTCCCGCCGGATCGGCAAACAAGGCCGTGGCGGGGATTTTAATGGTGGGTTCCTCAGCCAACGGGGTATCCGGGATAAAGCGTGGTTGTGCAGTCACTGTGACACTCATCCCCGGCAGGGCGTTGATCTCTTTGGGAGCGGGCATCGTCAACACATATTGAAAGGTCTGTGTATCCGGGTCGGCTTCGGTGGAGAACTCTTTGATGCTGAGAGTATAACTTTGCTCTGGAAAAGCTTCGAAAGTGGCCTTCAGGTCGACATCATGGGTACGGCGCCCCGATTTCACAACTACGCTTTCGGGGACCTGAACCACAATATCCAGAGCGCTGTTGTCCTGGAGACTCAATATGGGTTCTTTGGCGTTGACGTCTTGAAAATTATCCACATACAGGTTGGCGATCACGCCGCTAAACGGAGCCTTCATGGTGGTGTCGTTGAGAGCCTTGAGGGTTTTTTCCACGTCAGTAGAGGCGATATCAAGGGTTGCCTTAAGGCGGTCGACTTCGGCCTTGGAGATCAGTTTGCGTTTGAATATCTCAGAGGCACGCTTGTAATCCGCCTTGGCCCGGGTGAATTCAGCACTGGCCGCCTTGTAATTACTCCGATAGTCCCGGCTATCCAGTTTTGCCAGGGCCTGTCCCTTCTTTACTTGCTGCCCCTGTTTGATAGGCAGGTCAGTCAGGGCACCGGCAACCTTGAATGCAAGATCGACCTTGTCGGTGGCTTCCACACGGCCAGGAAAACTTCGATTTCGCTCCAGGGAGGGGGCTTGTACGATAATGAATTTGACGGGGCGAATGATGTCGGGTTTAGCGGCAGGCTGTTCATTACAACCGGACACAGCCAAGAGAGTGGCACCGGCCAGAATCCACAGGGGGAACTGCTTGGAAGCCTTAATCAAGTATGAGATCACGTGGAAACCTTCCTGGCAGGCAAGTTTTTAGGAATGAGGAAAATATAGTTTATTTATAGAAGCCTAGCCCAAGATCGGGTTAAAGAGTTTGGTAAGCGTTTAACGCTCTCTGCCCTTAAGGCTGATCGTCGGGGTTAGCTAGTTGTTTTATCTAATTCTCTAATGGCTTGTTTTGTTTGTTTTTCTAGTACTGTTTGGTTATTGTAAAGAGCTCCATCTCCTGATCCCTGCCCCGCAGTTGAACGGAACCTTTGCTCTGGGCCTTCAGGCTTGTTGGCAACTTGACTCTGTTGAGTAGGTCTGCCGAGACCAGGAATGAACAGCCGAAGTTTTTGCACTGCTGTTCAATGCGCGAGGCCGTGTTGACGGTATCCCCGAAATAAACGATCTCCAGCTTATAGTCACCGCACTCGCTGACCACCACCGGCCCTCCATGAAGCCCAATCCTGAATTTTGGCTCAATTCCGAATCTGCGTTGATAGGATGGTTTATGGGCATTTACGCACTCCTCAATGGCAAAGACACATTGAATGGCACTCAGTATCGTGGCGCTATCCTTCCACGGCCAGGTGACCACCACTTGATCACCGACATAACGGTGGATCTCACCGCCGTATTCTAGGATGGGCTGGGTGATATCGAAGAAAAAACGGGTGATGAGGGAATGGATCCCGATATCGCCCAGTCTTTCCGCCAGCGCGGTGGATTCCACGATGTCGAGAAACAGGAAGATACGCTCCTCGCTCACCGGTTGATGGTATTTCCCCAGAATGAAATTCACCAATACCCGTCCGCCGATCATACGGACCATCTGCATCAGGGCATTGAGGCCGATGATGATCAGGAGTGCATAGCTTATGGTTCGATAAAGGTCGGGGCTCAGGAATAGGGCGATATCCACCTGTTGGTGCAGAACCAGACTCTCTATAAAAACGGTGAACAGGAGAGTCCCGATCAGGATCAGGGTCTTGACCGCAATGGCCGTGATGAAGTGCAGGCGTCGAATGAAAGTGCCGTACCTGCTGGGCAGGACGAACAGTTCCAGCGCCCAACCAAGACTGCCACCCAGTGTCCAGGCGAATATGACATGAGAATAGAAGTTGTTGGGTTTGGTTCTTAGATAGTCATAAAGCAAGCCCGCCAGCACGGTAAGGCTGACGAGCACTATAAATAAACGAATTCTGTGGATGGTGATTTGGGTCACCTGTCAACCTCTGGGCACAGCATTGCCTGTAAGTCTAGTTGAAACGGCTTTAAACAATCGCTTTCTTGCGTGTGTGTGGGCTCCTCTCGGTTCTCTAGCAGTTTGTCGGAATTTCCCGCCGCAAAATGTTAAACTCGCCGGGCGTTAAA
>SDWN01000912.1 GCA_004195305.1 Neptunomonas sp.
AGATGTGTATAAGAGACAGCCGCTAGCAGCACCAGCACAACCAGAAAAAACAGCACCATCTGCTATGCCATATACACCACTACAACAATAACAGAACCCGCCGTGCCGATGCCTGCGGGCGAGTGACGAGGACAATCGAATGACGTTAACGAGCCAACCCAAGGTCAAACTGATGGGCCCCGGCGGCAGCGCCGAGATGGCCATCGCGGCACTCGAGGCCGGCGCCGACTCAGTCTTTATCGGCCCCAAAGGCTGGAGCCGTCGCCCCAAAAGCGACGAGCTGAGCGACGAAGAGATGTACCGGGTGATCGACTACGGCGTGACTCACAATAAAGATATCCGCGTCGCCATCAACGTGATGCCCGCCCCCGCCGAGATCCCGCTGTTTATGCGCAAGATTGAGCAGTTCGCCAACCGTGGTGCGCAGGGTGTCATGCTCTGTGATCCGGGCTGCATCCGCCTGGTACGGGAGCGTTTCCCCGATCTGGAGATCCACGTCAGCGTCACGGCAGGGATCTTCAACCGTGAAGATATTCAGCTGTTTCGTGAACTGGGGGCCGACATCGTCGTCATCCCCTACCGCTGGGGTTCAGAAGAGATCGCCCAGATCCGCGACCAGGCGGGCATGCAACTCGAAGCGTTTCTGTTCCAGCCGCCCAAGCGCAGTTGGATCTGCCCCGGCCGCTGCTATTCGAGTAGCTATTTTCATATCACCCACAAAAGCGATGCCGAGGACAAGGATCACTTTATCGGCAGCGCCAGCCGCGGTGGCAGCTGTCACCGTATCTGCCGCAGTGACTGGCAGATGTTTCAGGGCGCCACCAAGCTCGACGAGCAGCTATTCGCCGAGCGCCAGAACCTCAAGGCCAGCCCCGAGCTACTGCTGTGGGAACTGCCCAGCTACTTGCAGCTGGGGGTCTCACGACTGAAAATCCCCGGCCGTGAACGCTCGATCGATCTGGTGGTCACGATTGTCAGCTTCTACCGCCGGGTGCTGGATCATATTCTGGCGGGTCACGACGACCTGCAACCGTTCGAGGCCGATTGGCAGGCACTGAAGCTGCGCTGGAATACCGAAAAACGCAAACGCGACAGCAACCTGATCAATCTGGCACTGGTCGGCTAAGTCCACACAAAAAATACCCTAGAAATGTATAGAGGGTATAGAAGGTATCGCTGTCACTCATGAATTCGTCTCTGAAGATAAATCTGAATAATGCGCGTCAGGGCGCGCAGCCCTGGCTGATCGATCTGGATCAGATCGGTACCGAACAGCAACCGCTGGACGGCGCTCTGGTTGACGATCCGGACCGCGATCCTGTTCGCGACCTGGTTGGCACGAAGGCGCTGCATCTGGCACAGATGCAGCAAGCGGGATTCGCCGTGCCCGAGGGGTTTTGCATCACCACCGCAGCCTTTCGCCAGGGGTATAGAGAACCCGGGCATCCGCACGCTCAGCAGCACTCTACACAACATGCTCCACAACACTTACCACAACACTTACCACAACAACAGCCAGAGCCCGGGCTGATCCCGGCGCTGGCCGCCGCGATTCTGGCAGCCTTCAATCGGCTCCAGCTACGCTACCCCGACAGTCGCTTTGCGGTTCGCAGCTCGGCATTGGAGGAGGATGGCCAGCATGCCAGTTGGGCGGGGATGTTCCTCACTAGCCTGAGCATCGATTCCAGCGCCTCACTGCTTAGGGCGGTTGAACGTGGGTTTGCCTCGCTGCATAGCGATGCAGCCCGCCTGTATCGCCAGCAACACTCAGCGGCAAATACCGCTGCAGATGCTTCTACCACGGTATCTTCAACCCAAACAACCACTTCAGCCACGGCCGAACCGGCCATGGCGCTGATTGTGCAGCGTCAAATCGAACCCAGCGCCTCCGGCATGCTGTTCACCCGCAATCCGTTGGCCCATGCAGGGAACCCCGATTATGAACGGCTCTGCATCAATGCGGTACGCGGACTCGGCGAGGTATTGGCCGATGGCCAGGTAGACGGCGACCACTACTGGCTAGATCGCAGCAACCGCCTGCTGGAACACCGCCTGGCACCGGCGCAACCGGGTAAATCGGGGCAGCCGCCGGTGCTCAGCCGGGTGCAGATGCGCAAGCTGGCACAGGCCGCGCGGGTCTTAGAACAGCAGTTTGGATACCCGCTGGATATCGAATTTGCGCTGCACGAGCAGCAGTTGTGGCTACTGCAGGCGCGCGCCATCGTCAGCGTAAAAAATGCCTTGAGCCACCCCGCCCAACGCTGGCTACATCAGGAGCAGCGGCGCTTAGCGCAACGCCTGCATAAGCTCCAACGTCAGCAGCAGCTGCACTGCGGGCCGGGTATTCTCAGCAACAGCAATATTGCCGAGCTGCTCCCCAGCCCGACCCCGATGAGTTTTGGCGTCTTCACCCAGATCTTTGCCGGGCCCAACGGGGCGATCCCCAACGGCCGCCGCGCACTCGGTTATCGCACTGACAACAGTAACAGCGCCCAACTGTTTGAGCTGGTCGCAGGCCAGCCTTACTTTCACCTCGAAATCGATGCGCGAACCTATGAGCAGGGCCAGCCACTGCCGATCGCCGATTATCTGGACCAGGTAAGGCGCGACCCGCAACGCGCCAACTACCCAGAATTTGGCCTGTATCAGCAATTTATTACCGAGGCGCAAGCGCAACGCTGCTTCGGTGTGGATGCCGGTGCGCAGCGCTACCGCGATAACCGCCGTTTTCACCAACACATGAGTCTGCACGGTCAACACTACTTAAACCAGTACCGGCAATGGACCGATAGCTATCTCGAGCAGCAACTGCAACAGCAGCGTGGCATCGACCTGGCATCGCTGAATGCCCCGCAACTGATCATCCAGATCAACCAATGGCTGCGCCAGCTGCGTCAATTCTCCTGCTGCCATTTCGTTATGGCGGCGCGGCTGGGATTCTACTTTGCCGAAAGCCTGAGGTTTCAGCTGCAGCAATGGGTGGGCGACGAAGCCGAACCCTGGATGAATAAGTTACTCCAGGCGCTACCCGGCAGCCGCATCACGCAACAAAGCATCGACCTGCAATCCGTCCGCGAACAGCAGTTGCAGCCACAGACCTATATCGAGCGCTATGGCCATCTCGCCAGCAACGAACTGGAACTATCGCTGCCTCGCTACGACGAAAACCCAGGACTGATAGACGAGCTACTCAGCACCAGCGCCAACATCGACTCGGACCCGCAACAGGCCTTCCTACAACGACAACGACAACGTAAACGCGATGAACGTCAACTCAGCGAGCGCCTGGACGCGCTGCAACTATCAGCGCCGCAGCGCTCGCAGCTCTGGTCCGACCTGCGCCTTGCCCGGCGCTTCCTGCCTTTGCGCGAAACCATCAAGTACCACTATGC
>SDWN01000432.1 GCA_004195305.1 Neptunomonas sp.
CCGAACTGCAACACCCCGAATACCGATGATGCGGTACCCGCCGTGTGCGGAAAAAAATCCAAGGTGCCGGAAATACAGTTGGCAGCCAGAGCCCCCAAGCAGCCAACGTAGACCAGCAGCGGCAACACCAACCCCCACAGACCGCCCCAGCCGCTCATTCCGCTACAAGCCAGCACTACCGCAGCCACCAATAACGTACTGGTCAACAACCGAATCATACCGTCGCGTCCGAGCCGTCCGATATAGCGAGTATTGAGCACCGAGCCCACCGCCATACCCGCAATATTGAGGGCGAATAGCGCCGCATAACCGGTGCTACTGACACCATAGAGGTCCATATAGATAAAGGGGGTACCGGTGATATACGCGAACATGCCACCAAAACCAAAACCGGCGGCCAAGGCGTAGCCCATCGCTCTGCGATGCCCCAGCACCCGAGAGAACACGTCCAACAATGCCGCAGGCCGTAACGAAAACAGTGGCCCTGCAGCGCGCGTTTCTGGGATCAGCCAAGCGATCAACCCAAACCAGACCACCGAGAAACCGGTCAGGGTCCAGAAGATTGCCCGCCAATCGAACAGCTCTAACATCAGGCTACCGATCAGCGGTGCCAGCATCGGCGCGGCCGTCATCACCAGCATCAGCCAAGACATCGCCCGCGCCAAGGCCTCGCCCTGATACAGATCCCGAATTACCGCCCTGGCGAGCACCGAGCCCGAGGCACCGACCAGCCCCTGTAGAAACCGTGCCAGATGCAGCTGGTCGATATCCAGACTCAGGGCACAACCCGCACTGGCCAGGCCATACAGCACCAGCCCCCACAGGATGACCGGCTTACGACCGAAACGATCCGATAGCGGGCCGTGGATCGCCTGTCCCAGCGCGAAACCCAGCAGGAAGATACTCAGGGTCAGTTGCACCCCGCTGGCATCGGCCCCAAGATCTGCGGCGATGGCCGGAAACGCCGGCAAATACATATCGATAGACAACGCCCCCATACCCGCCAAAATCCCCAGCACCGGAAAGCCGAGCAGCCCGATCTTGATCACGGCATTGGCTGTCGCCTGGTCGGCATTCGCCACAATCGCCGCTTGCTCCGGTTTCACAAGGCGTCTTCCTGGGCTTCAGGCGCCGCCTGGCAGAAGGTCTCTAACGCAGCACAGGCCGCATCGATACGCTCGATGGTCGGGTAAGGGGTCAGATCGATATTAAACCGGCGCGCATTGTAGACCTGGGGGATCAAGCAGAGATCAGCCAGCCCCGGGGTCGAGCCGTGGCAGAAGATACCGGTGGCCGGACTATCCGCCAGCAGCGTCTCGAGCGCATCGAAACCCTCAATCAGCCAATGACAGTACCAGTCGTTTTTCTGTTGATCATCAAGCCCAAGACTCGTTGCTAGATGTTTCAGCACCCGAAGGTTGTTAAGCGGGTGGATCTCACAGGCCACCAGTTGCGCCAAGGCACGTACCCGAGCTCTGCCGATGGCATCGCCAGGGAGCAACGCCGGCCCTGACTCGACCTCCTCCAGATACTCGATAATCGCCATCGACTGGGTTAATACTCGCCCGTCATCCAGTTCTAGCGAGGGCACCAATCGTTGTGGATTGACGGCAGCGTACTCAGGTTTGAGTTGCTCGCCACCGTCTTTGACCAGATGGACGAACGCCGACTGGTAGTCGATACCCTTGAGGTTCAGCGCGATCCGGACCCGGTAGGCCGCCGAAGATCGCCAGTAGCTATACAGTTTCATCGGTATCCTCTTTTATTCCGCAGCGCTTTGACACTGAGCCGCCGCGTTGTCATGGGACTCTGCGCGACTGCGATTAATCGATTCGGCCTGCAGCCGCACCTTGCTCATCAAGGCTCTGAGCGTCTGCTGCTCAGTCTCACTCAGACAACCCAGTAGCTGCTGCTCCAACGTTCGAATACGCGGTATCAAGTCGGCAAACACCTGCTGGCCCTTATCGGTCAGATGCAGATTGACCCGACGCCGATCGACCGGATCTACCCGTCGTTGCAGCAGGTCTCGTTTGAGCAATCCCTGAATCGCTCGGCTGACCTGTACCTTGTCGATACTCGAGCGCTGCACCACATCGCTGGCACTCAAGGGTTGGTGATTACCCAACACCGCCATGGTGCGCCATTCCGAAACGGTCAGACCATAACGGCTGATGTAGATGTCGCTCACCGCCTGGCTCACCTCCAGGTAAAAGACCCGGACCTGATACGGAAAAAACGTCTCAAGATAGAAGATACTGTCCTGCTGTTCTTTACCGGTCTGAGTCATGGTTTACCTCGCGTTAGAAAGGAGTGTTTTATACTCCATATCGGACTTGAGTATGTGATTGATCAGCCAGCCGCGCAGGTACGCATTAACGCTCTCGGCCAGCAAGGGTGCCGATAACCCGCCCACACTGAAGGATTGCCGAACCGCTCGCAGCCACTGCTCGAACACGCGGTGCTGCGCCTTGTGTGCGTTGAAATCATCAAAATCCGCCTGGCGCAAAAGCTTTTCCTCAAACCGAAAATGCTCTTTGACGTAATGGTCCAGCTCATCAAATATATAGGCGATCATGCCGCCTGAGGCGGTCTCCCTGGTCAGCATATTGATTAGTTTTACCAACCCCTGATGCTGTTTATCCAGCTCTGGGTGGCCGACGCTGTATTCAGCTTTCCATTCGATCAGTTCCATAGTTCTACTCCCCTAACCCTAATCCCTAATCCGTAGCCTAAGCCTTAATCCATCAACAACGACGGTAACCACAACGACAGCGCCGGAATGGAAACCAGCAGCGCCAAGCGCAGCACATCGGCGAGCAAAAACGCGACTATGCCCCGGCTGATGGTCTGCAATTGCAGCCCCGGCGTTGTGGCCAGGATAACGAATAGATTCATCCCCACCGGCGGTGTAATCAGACCCACCTCTACCACCGACACCATGATCACCCCGAACCAGATCGGATCGAAGCCCAGCGACTGCACCAGCGGATAGACGAACGGCAGTGTCAACAGGATCATCGACAGTGCGTCCATAAAACAACCCAGGATGATGAAGAACCCTATCAGCATCACCAGCACCAGATAGCGATCCCAACCCAGCTCACCCACCTGCTGTACCAGCTGTTGCGGTAGACCGGTGGTTTCGACGAAGTAATTGAATACCGAGGTACCGATCAAAATCAGAAAGATCATCCCGGTCGTGCTCGAGGTCTCTCCCAGGCAGGAAAAAAACACCTTCGTATTCAGCTGTCGCTTGGCCAGTGCCAGCAGGAAAGCCCCCGCTGCACCGATCGCAGCGGCCTCGGTGGGTGAAAACCAACCCACGTAGATACCGCCGATCACCACCCCGAACAACAGCGCGACCGGCCAGACATTTTTCAGCGCTTTTACACGACCCGGCCAACTGGTGCGTGCATCCGCAGGCCCCAGCAGTGGATTACGCCGGGTCCGCACCCAGATCGCACCGATATAGAGAGCGGTCGCCAGGATGCCTGGAATCAGCGCGGCAGCGAACATACGTCCGATCGATTGCTCAGTCAGCAGAGCGTAGATCACCATGATGACACTGGGTGGGATCAACACCCCCAGGGTACCCCCGGCAGCAACCGTGGCGCTGGCCAGGCCGTCGTCATACCCTCGACGACGCATCTCCGGCATCGCCACCCGGCTCATCGTCGCCGCCGTCGCCAGGCTCGAGCCACAGATGGCTCCGAAGGCGGCGCAGGCACCGATAGTCGCCATCGCCAGACCGCCCTTACGATGGCCGATAAAGACATTCACCGCCTCGTACAAGGCCTGCGACAAACCGGCCCGCGCTGCGAATACGCCCATCATGATGAACAGCGGTATCACCGATAGCGAATAGGGAAACACCGCTTCAAACGGCACCGAGCCCATGATAAAACCAACGCTTTCAGGGCCATTCAAGATCCAGCCGCCGACCGCGCCCACCATACCCATCGCGATAGCGATAGGCACCCGCAGCGCAATCAACAAAAACATCACTGCAAAAGCGATCAGACCCAAAGCCTGAGGAGAAATATCCATCCGTTAAACCTCCTCCAAAACAATGCCACTACGACCTGTGACCGCTGTATATAGGGCCTCCACCGCAATATGCAGGGTGACCACCGCCGACAAGGCCGCGCCGGTCAGCAGCGGCACCCAGTAGTAGAGCATCGGCAAACCAAAGGTCATCGACACATCGCCATACTCGGCCTGCTGTGCGGCCTGGTCATAACCGAACCAGGCGATCGCCGACATAAAGCAGACGCCAAGAGCCGCCCCCAGAAACTGCATCAACGCCGCGACCCGACGAGACGCCATATCCGCCAGAATCGATACCGCTACGTGGCTACGACTCATAAAGGCAAACGGAATCGACAGATAGGCGGCAGCCATCACCATCAGCTGGATCAGGTCTATGGCACCGAAAATACCGCCAGCGCCCAATTTGCGCATCAGCACGTCAACGGTGGTAATCCCCACCGCACCGAGCAAAAACAACATGCCGATCCAAGCAACATATTTGGTCAAGGCGTACAGACAGCGGTTAAACAGAGCGATCATGGTGCAGACCTTTTAGTCGTCAGGTTTAACCTCTCCCCCTGACAGGAAAGAGGATGCCTTTAGCGAACTTCTGATTAACGTTATTCGTACTTAGCCACAGATGCCTGCGCCTTGGCGTAGATCTCACGTGCGTTCTTCACACCCTTGTTCTCGAGGTCATCCAGGTACTGCTCGATCGTCGGCTGTAACGCTTGCTTCCATTTCGCACGCTGCGCGTCGGTAAGGGTGGTCACGGTATTACCCCGCTTGGCAATATCGGCAATACCGGCCTTATCCCACTCGTTCCACCAGGGACCAAACTTGGCTACCAGCGGCGCACCGGTCATGTCGTCCAATACCGCACGCACATCGGCGGGCAGCGAGTCGTACTTCTTCTGGTTCATGACGAAATAGAAGCTGGTGGTGTAAGCCTTGGCATCCAGGTGATAATCCAACACTTCATAAAGCTTGAAACCGTGAACCGCCTCGTAAGGGAATACGTTGCCATCCAACACGCCTTTTTGCAGATTCTCATAGACCTGGGTTGGCGGCATACCGACTGGCGTAGCCCCGAGCTGCTTGAGCATCATCGAAATCGCCAGACTTGGGGTACGCAAGCGCAGCCCCTCAAGGTCATCCATGGTCTTAACCTGCTTCTCGCGGGTATGTATCAAACCGGGGTTATGGGCGTGCAGTGCCAACACTTTAAGACCGCGATATTCCTCTTGGAGGTAATCGGGATACAGATCCCACAGCGTTTTAGACGCCGCATCGGAACTCTTGACCATAAACGGTAGATCCATGATCAGGGTGCGCGGTAATCGACCGCGAGGAAAGCCGGTCAGGCCGTGGGAGATATCCACCACCCCCGCCCTCACCTGGTCAAACTGCTTGGCCACATGGCCGAAAGCGGAACCCGCTGGGAAGATCGTCACCTTGACCTGACCATTAGTGCGGCGCTCAAGTTCTGCCGCCCAGGGCTCAAGGAAGTCTTTCTGAGTCGGGTGCGACGAGGGCAGGAAGTGGCTCAGTTTCAGTTCTATAGTCTCGGCCTGAGCCAAGCTAGGTAACAGGGTCGCCCACATCAGGATGGCGGAGAACAGTGCGGTCAATCGTTTCATTATTATTATCCTCTAACGTGCATCAAACGTGCTTCGGTCAGAACGCCACCGCTACGGCGTCAATGCAGCAACGGTTTCATTTGAAACTATTTGATTTCATATGAAACCATTACGCAAGCAATGAAATCGACGCGCTGTGAGTTTTTACGCACTATGTAATTACAAGCAATATTGGACAATTTTCGGTCAGGAGCGGCAGACATATGAGATTACAAAAAGACGAGATATCTAGATCATTACGTAGTACGTAATTAATGAGGCGCTAAATAGATACAGCACCTCATACAAAAAACAAGCGCAGCAGCCCAGTTTGACTCAAAAACAGACGAACCAAATGGCACACTATCCTGCCGCCGGGATATAGCCCAACTGTGCTGAGATCTCACCGGCGGTCTGGCGCAACAACTGGCCGTTACGACCATCCCATTCGACATCAAAGCTAGATTTGAAACCAAACAACGCTAGCGACAACACCAGCTCGCCCCGGTAATCGAAAATCGGCGCCGCCAGCGACGAGACCCCTTCGACACTGTGCCCCAGCACTCGACCTAGCCCATACTGCCGAGTCTCTTCGATAATCGTAGCCACCTCCTCCCAGCTACCGGGCGCCAGCCTATGCGGCTTATCCTTGAAGGACAGCAGTTCCTGCTCGATTAACGGGCGAGTTAGATCCCGCGGCAAATACGACATAAACACCCGCCCCGAGGCAGACATTGTGGTAGAAAAATTCGTCCCTGGACGGATCCCGACCGAGATCGGACGACGCGACTGAAACCAACGAATCACGGTGGTTCCCGCCGAGCCCCAGACTGTCAAAATCACCCCCTCATCGGTCCGGTCCCGAAACGCCTCTATGATGTCATTGGCGACCGACGTGGGATCCAATCGCGACAAAAACAGGGTAGAGAACTCCAGCCCATAAGGCCCTAGGTCGTAACGACCATGGGCGGTATGAGCGACAAAGCCCGAGTTCACCAGACTGGTCAGATAGCGGTGCGCCTTGGCCGGATGCATCGCAACCGCCTCGCTTAACTCGTTCAATGATGCATGCCCGCCCATCGACGCCAACGTCTTGAGCAATCTCATCCCCACCTCAACCGACTGCACGCCACCCTTAGTTACTTCCGCCATACCTTGCCCCTCGCATACAAACACCATCAGAAACATCAATTACGTAATTCGTAAATATAGACAATGAAATAACCGTAACCTTTGCATGACAAAAAGACTAGTGCTTGAATGACATATATCAAACGAAATGAGTTTACGAATAACGTAATCAATAGCCAAAGCAGATAACTTAACCAGGAGTCACCATGAGCACGCAATTTGCCTCGCACGCCGACCTAGACGTAAAACAAGTTAGCTTTACCCAGCTGTCAGAGCACTGCTGGGCCTACACCGCAGAAGGCGATCCCAACACCGGTGTTATCATCGGCGACGACTCGGTCATGATTATCGATGCCACCGCGACCCCCGTTGCAGCCCAAGATCTGGTTCGCCAGATCCGTGAAGTGACTGACAAGCCGATCAAGTACGTCACCCTATCTCACTATCACGCAGTTCGTGTACTGGGCGCGTCCGGCTATAAAGAACACGGGCTGGAGCAGATCATCGCTAGCCAAGATACCCACGACCTCATCGTCGAACGTGGCCAGCAGGATATGGATTCAGAGATCGGTCGCTTCCCACGACTGTTCCAATCGGTCGAAAGTATTCCTGGGTTAACCTGGCCAACACTGATATTCCAGAAAGAGATGACCCTGATGATGGGTGGCCTGGAAGTCAAAATCATGCAGCTCGGTCGCGGTCATACCAAAGGCGACACCGTGGTATGGGTACCCAGCGAGCAGGTGCTGTACTCCGGCGACCTGGTCGAATGCGATGCCGCCTGCTACACCGGCGATGCTTACCTGACCGACTGGCCACAAACGCTGGACAACATTACCGCGTTGAATGCACAAAAACTGGTTCCGGGCCGCGGCCCAGCGCTAGAGAGCCCCGAGCAGGTCGCCGAAGGTTTGGCTTATACCCGTGCGTTTGTCAGCACCCTGTTCCAGAGCGCCCAAAAGGCGGTTGCCCAAAACATGAACCTGAAAGACTGCATGGCGCTGACACGTGAAGCGATGGACCCGCAGTTCGGCGAGGTTTTCATCTACGAACACTGCCTGCCGTTCGACGTCACCCGCGCCCACGATGAAGCCTCAGGTGTCCGTGACCCACGCATCTGGACCGCTGAGCGCGATCAGGAGATGTGGCACGGCCTACAACTGGAACAACCCCAGTCATAAGACAATCGATCTGGAGCGGGCTTGAACGCCCTCACCCGCTCCGACTCTGCTGCTCTACTCATCATTGAACACCCCTCAATAAAAATAACGACGAGGTCACCATGTTTTTAACTTACCAAAACCCGGTTTACGACTACATTAAATCGGCCGATCAGCAGTCCGAAAAAATCGCCCATCACCCACTGGTGATTGTCGGTGGAGGTCCGGTCGGTTTGGCCGCAGGACTCGATGCCGGTGTGCAGGGCATCCCCGCGATTATCCTTGACGATAACAACACTGTCAGCGTTGGCTCGCGTGCCGTCTGCTATTCCAAGCGTGCTTTGGAAGTGCTCGATCGACTCGGGTGCGCAAAGCGTATGGTAGACAAAGGGGTGACCTGGCAAGTCGGCAAAGTCTTTTTTAAAGATGAGCTGGTCACCAGCTTTGACCTGCTGCCCGAAGAGGGGCATGAGCAACCTGCTTTTATCAACCTGCAGCAGTACTACCTTGAAGAGTATATGGTTGACCGCACCAACGAACTGGACAACGTCGATATTCGCTGGAAAAACAAGGTCACCGGCGTTGACAACAACGGCGACATCGTCACCGTGACCATCGACACCCCAGACGGTCCCTACCAGATCACCACCGACTGGCTAATTGTCGCCGATGGCGCCAACAGTGCAGTGCGTTCCATGCTGGGCCTTGCGATGCGAGGCAAGGCATTTGAAGATCGCTTCCTAATCGCCGATATCATTATGAAGGCGGATTTCCCACCCGAGCGCTGGTTCTCTTTCGACCCTTCTTACCACAAAGGCCAATCTACGCTGCTACACAGTCAGTCAGATGACGTTTGGCGCCTAGACTTCCAACTAGGCTGGGACAAAGACCCAGAAGAGGAGAAGAAACCCGAGAACATCATCCCCCGCGTTAAGGCGATGATGGGAGACGATGTCGAGTTTGAACTCGAATGGGCCAGCGTCTACACCTTTATGTGCCGCCGAATGGACCGTTTTCGCGAAGGTCGCGTTATCTTTGCTGGCGATGCCGCCCACCAGGTCTCCCCATTCGGCGCCAGGGGTGCCAACTCCGGTTTCCAAGACACTGACAACCTGCTGTGGAAACTCAAGCTAGTCATGGATGGCAAAGCGCCCGACGCTCTGATCGACAGCTACTGTGACGAGCGAGAGTTTGCCGCCGATGAAAACCTGTTGAACTCAACCCGTTCAACCGATTTCATCTCGCCCAAATCAAAAACCTCTTTACGCTTCCGCAATGCCACTTTAGAGCTCTCTAGGGATTATCACTTCGCCCAGAAACTGGTTAATTCCGGCCGCCTGTCAGACGCCGCTTTCCTGACCGAATCACCGCTTAACACTGCGGACGAAGATACATTTGTCGGAAACATGGTCGCCGGTGCGGTGATGGAGGATGCGCCGATACAAGGCGATCAAGACGAGCGTTGGGCGCTAAAAACCATCGCCAACCGCTTCCATCTGCTCTATTTCGTCGACAACGCCAATACCCTCGACGATGCAACAACACAACAGTTGCGGGCATTGAGCCAAGCCAAGATTCCGGTACAACCGATTGTCGTCGCCACCTCTGGCACCGCACCCGAAGGAATAAAGACCCTGCAAGATATCAAAGGACTGCTAGGTTCCCGCTACGATGCCCGTAATGGTACCTGCTACCTGGTCCGTCCCGATCAGCACGTGGCAGCACGCTGGCGCGCATTCGACAGCGCCAAAGTCAGCCAAGCGCTCAAAACAGCTACCTGTAACGGATAAGGAGAAACATGATGTCCACCACGACTCACCTAAAGACTGAATCCAATTTCCACCGTCCGGGCCAACAGGTATTTCGCGCTTACCGTACTGGAGATGATTTCTATGAAGCGCTGATTGACACTCACCTCGACCTGAGTGACGAGCAGAGCGACAAGGTCAATGCTCGGCTGATATTGCTACTGGCCAACCACATCGGTGATATCGATGTGCTACGTGAAGCACTGGACGCCGCTCGCAAGGACGTCTAAAACTAGAGACTTGGGGAGTAACACTCCCCTTTTCATCTCAACTTGTTTCAATCGACTTTTTTAATCGACTTTTTTAATCGATACAAGAGGCTGCGACTAAATACCGCATTCTGCATTCGCTTTCACTCTAAGGACAGCGCCCCATGCCCAAGCTAAACGCCACCCATAATCCCGAACTACAGAGCTGGGTCGCTTCGGCCAACCTGCCGGGCTGCGATTTTCCGATCCAGAATCTGCCTTTCGCCATCTTCCGTCGTCAAGCCAGCGATGAGCAATATCGAGGGGGAGTCGCCATCGGCGATCGCATCCTTGACCTGGCAGCCCTGAATGCAACGCACCTGATCGACGGTGATGCGGCACAAGCCCTAGCGGCCTGCTGCGACGATTCGCTCAACCAATTCATGGCGATGGGACAGCGTTACTGGTCCGCACTACGCCAAGCGCTGTCGCAAGCACTGAGTCAGGGTTCAGCACTAGAGCGAGCCCTTAATGACTGCCTGGTTGCACAGACCGAAGTCGAATATAAACTGCCAGCACGAATCGGCGACTACACCGATTTCTACACCTCGATTCACCACGCCACCAGCGTCGGCAAGCTGTTCCGTCCCGACAACCCCCTTTTACCCAACTACAAATGGGTACCGATCGGTTACCACGGACGCAGCTCCTCCATCGATGTCTCGGGCCAGACTTTCCGCCGCCCAATGGGTCAGACCAAAGCCCCCGATGCCGCCACACCGAGTCTCGGCCCCTGCAAGCGGTTGGATTATGAACTGGAGGTCGGTATCTACATCGGTGCAGGTAACGACCTGGGTGATGCGATCGCGCTGGATGACAGCGATGCCCACGTATTTGGCATGTGCCTTTTCAACGACTGGTCAGCGCGCGACATTCAAGCTTGGGAATACCAGCCGCTTGGGCCGTTTTTGGCTAAGAACTTCGCCTCCACCGTCTCCCCTTGGATCGTCACCCTCGAAGCGCTGGCACCCTATCGCACCACATGGAGCCGCGATGCTGATGACCCGCAGCCGCTGGACTATCTTGAATCCGCGCAGAATCGCCAAAGCGGTGCGTTTGATATCCAACTCGAAGCCCTGTTAGAAACCAAACAGATGCGTGAAGCCGGTCAACCCGCCCATAGACTGTCTCAATCCAACTTCAGTCACTCTTACTGGACCGTGGCGCAGATGGTGGCGCACCACACCGTCAACGGCTGTAACCTGCAACCCGGCGACTTCTTCGGCAGCGGCACCCAGTCCGGTCCCGAAGCAGACGAAGCTGGTTCAATGCTGGAACTAAGCAACGGCGGCAAACAGCCAATCCCGCTGCCCAATGGCGAATCCCGCACGTTCCTTGAGGATGGCGATGCTATCATCATGCGCGGCGGCTGTGAAAAACCGGGCGCGGCCCGCGTCGGTTTTGGTGAGGTAGTCAGCAGAGTCCTGCCAGCCAGAGGTCAATAGCCCAGGTCAGCGCGGCTCTTCTCGAGCCTATGGCGGCTACGGGGCGAACTGTTTAGGGTGCTCAAGAACCTCGACAATGCGGCGTTAAGAGGTACGCGCAGCATTGCTGCGCAGCATCCTCTTGCACAGACACCCTACGCCCCGCCGCTGGCACTCGCTCTTCAATGTCCGTAGCGGGCGCATTGCCGCCTGCTAGCGGCCCGTTGACTCGGCTACAACCTGCTGTAAACCGGATGTCAACCGCAGCCGCGACCGAATGGAGCCGGACAGCGCATCAATGCCGACGTTTAATGCGGCGGTGATTGCGATTAGCACCATCGCGCGGTCGAGACGAATATCCTGTATCGCGCTATCGATATAAAAACCCAACGTGGTGATGCCGAGGATGCCGAGAATGGCCGTTTCCCGTTGAATAATTTCCCATCGATAAAACAGAAAAGCCAGGAATTGATTGTAGAGCCTGGGCACCACTTCGTAGGAGTAGCGGTTAATACCCGTGATGGCGTCAACCCGCAACGCTAATGTGTCGCTATGGCGGCCCATTAAATGGGCGATGATCGCACCGTTGTGCAAGGACAGTGCGATGACGGCCGGTAGCATTGACGGCCCCCAGAGGATCAGCAGAATAAAGGCGAGAATATACTCCGGTGTAGAGCGCATAATCACGAGAAACAGATGGCCGAACAGACGTCCAAAGCGATTAAAAAACAGCGTTGAGATTAACGGAAACCACAGCATCGCAATGACGCCGGTCAGGATCAGAGCCAGCTGGGTCAATAGCAGGGTGCTGACGATACCGGGCAGCGCCTCGGTAACAAACAGGTCCGCGAACCAATGCCATAAACCCGGCAGTCCTTCAGCATTTCTCAATGGCAAAGGCACAATATCCTGAGTGAAGAAGCGGGTAATATTTTCAACCGCTATTTCGCTGTCATTGGCGATAACAAAAGGGGCACCGAGCAGATAAATCGGCAGTAATTTGGGCCGTAACCAATAGCGCAGACTGGCTATAACCAGATAGAAAAGAATCAACAGCGCCCAGACTTCCGAATAAGCGCCTTCCAGGAACGCAGTGCTCAGGTAATAACCCAGGGTTGGCAGGCCGACAAAACCTAATACCGCGCTGGAACGTAAGCCGCACTCCAGCCGATAGCCGGTATACGTGACAAAGTGCTGCCACAGATCGGGCAGCCGGGCATAAAAGAAAGCGGATATCGGTCCCGCACGCTGGCGAACCAGATCGTAGCTGCGGCGATCACCCTCTTCCAGTATTTCGGCATAGACTTTAGCAAAAGTGGCAGCATAAGGCAGGCCGATAGCGAGCAGTCCCGTCAAGGGATGGAGTCCAAAGATCTGGAGAAATATCAGTGCCCAGAACAGTTCATGTACAGCTCTGATACACGCGCAGACGATCCGCACCCCTCGCAAATGAAATAACTGTGCAAAACCGAAACCGATCACACTTCCAGCGGTGACCCCCAGAAGCGCAAATGCGAGGGTTTGCAGCAGGGCTACAAACGGTTTTTCGACCGCAACCAGCGACGGCTGCAACAGGCCGCCAAAAAGTCGACTCAATTCGGCCCAGGGATCGTAGGTGGTGATGCTTAAGTCAGCAAATGGCACGCAGGCAATGGCAACTGCGATAAATATCCAGCTGACGGTCCAGCGCGGTGATCGATGGTATGGCGCGTTGTTATTCGCCATAAATTTCCAGCAAATCGAAGCGACTCATTTTTTTAGTAGGCGCGTCCAGGGTGATCCGTCCGCCATTCAACCCGACAATTCTGTCGCAATACTTAAGCGCAAGGTCAATATCATGCATGGCCAAGACAACGGTTTCAAAGCGTTGGCACAGGACCTTTAATACCAGCATAGACTGCTGTTCATCCAGTGAAGAGACGGGCTCATCTGCACAACAGATGCTCCCGTCCTGCATTAGGGCGCGGGCGATGGCAGCCCGTTGTTGCTGGCCACCGGATAGTTGGGCAATCGGTTCAAAACACTTATCATTGAGTTGCACCTGTTTCAGCACCGCGCGCACTTCGGCTACCGGTTTTTTCAGCGGTTTGATCAAATTCAGCAAGTTGTACCAGGTTGGCTGACGCCCCAGCTGGCCCATGTAAACATTGTGAAACAGCGACAAACTACTGACCAATCCATAATCTTGCGGAACCAAGGCAATCTCTTTAGGTCGCTGCTCGTAGAGCAATTTGAGCAAGGTCGTCTTGCCCGCACCGCTGCGACCGATGAGAGCCACCTTCTGCCCCGCCGGAATGTGCAGGGTGATGTCGGCCAGGACAATCCGGTCTTG
Source organism: Neptunomonas sp. (assembly GCA_004195305.1). Classification (GTDB taxonomy): domain Bacteria; phylum Pseudomonadota; class Gammaproteobacteria; order Pseudomonadales; family Balneatricaceae; genus Motiliproteus. Next base: position 13,752 of record SDWN01000432.1, read on the forward strand.
ATAGGACGCATTGGCAGACACGAGGCTAAGCATTACGACTCAATCACCCTCTGCAGTTAATAGAGCACGCTAATCAATTAGACCGATTTTTTTTGCGGTATCGAGTATCGGCTGATAGTCATCATTGTCGGCACTGATGAAGCCGCGCCGGGGGAATGCGTCCAGCAACGCGGGATCCTTCATGTCGAGCAACGCCTTCTTAATACGGGCCTTGAACCCTTCACCCCAGACGCTGTCAACATCGCCACGAATAGTCCACTGATAATCTGGATAGGTGGGCGTTTTCCAAATAACGGAGACTTTATCCGTGTCAATTTTGCCCGCGGCCAGCTCCTTTTCCCACACTTTGTAATTAGTTGCGCCCACTAGGTAGGCGCCGGTCTGAACCAGGGCGATGGTGCGCGAGTGATTGCCGCTAAAGCCAACCTGGGCAAAGGCATCTTTCGGTGCTTTGCCCAGGTGTTCACGAATAAAGAACTCCGGCATTAAACGGCCAGATGTAGAGCCTTTGGAACCAAAGGTGAAAGACTTTCCAGCAATCTCATGAGGAAAGCGATCGGAGGGTTTCAGACCCGTACTGTGGTGCGCGATAAAGTATGTTTCGAACCGGGTATCTTCCACCCCCTGGGCTATAGCTTCAGATCCGGCGACCCGCAAACGCGCCCGGACGCCAGAAAGTCCGCCAAACCACGCAAGCTGAACCTGATTATTGCGAAACGCCGTAATCGCTGCGGCATAGGAGTTTACGGGGACATACACGACCGGCACACCCAGCTGTTGTGTCAGGTAGTCGGCGACCTTGCCAAAACGCTGGATTAGCCTTGATTTGTCCTGATCAGGGATGGCGGAGAACACCAGTGCCTTGGTTTTACTGATGGGTTCACTGAGAAGTTTACTGACAGGTGCATTGATGGCGGCACCAGACAGCACCGTTTCACTGATGGGTTTACTGGGAAGTTTACTGAGAGGTGCACTGATGGCGGCACCAGACAACACCATTAGAGAGAGTGTAAACACGCAGAACGTCTCCCATCGTGTTAATGCAGAACTAATTTTCATCGCTATCGCCTATTTTTAGTGCTCCTGCTGTGAGGCCCGACGGCAACAACTACCGAGGTGATAATCGGCTCAGAAGATGCGCCCATGACTGGGTTTCTCCCTCGGGGGTAAACCTTGCTTGCCGGGCAAGACAAGCTTGTTCGAGCTGTTGATAAAAATCGCTATCGGACTCGACCCGCACCAGCAGATCACACAGCTGTCTCTTATACACATCT
>SDWN01000212.1 GCA_004195305.1 Neptunomonas sp.
ATGGCGCATCATTGATGCCACGGCGATAGCAACCGCCGGCAGAGCTCTCCTTGCGCCAAACCGGCCCGGTACAGGCAGCACCGGTAACCGGTGCTACCATCGAGCCGCTATTGCAGCCGATAGGTCAGCTGAACCGAGCCGCGCACCTCTATCTCACCGGGTGCCACGACCGGCACCGAACTCTTGCTGGCCATCATGGCTCGCGGGGCGGCGCGTAGATCCGGGTACGGCTGCGCCCGTCGACTGCCTGGCGGACGCCCGCGCGCCCCGGTATGCACGGCCGACCAGCCGCCGGTCAAAAAACAGGTATAGGCGGACAGAATAGTCGGCGGAGTCAGCCCGGTCTGCAGGGTGATCTGTTTCAGTGGCACTTTGCGCAATCGCAGAGCAACCGCCTGCAACCGTAGCCGGTTCAGTTCTGCCGTACTGATTCGCTTGCCATTTGGAGTGTGCATACCACCATCCTTGCATGATGGTTGAGATACTAAGCGTTTGTGGCTAGTATCTCAACTATGCGCATTAAACATTTAATGTCGCAATAGTAACTCAGAGCGTTCAACTCTTCTGGCCGCGTTCGATACCCTCAGTCAGGGTCTATAAACAGGGAGCCGTTTTACCGATGCACCATCTCATACACGACCTCATACACGACCTCATACACGGCCTCTATGCAGCCTGATGCTTATCTGACCCTGGGGCTAATCGCCACCGTTATCCTGTTGCTGTTGACCAGTCGCTTGCCGACCGATGTCTTGCTGATGGCTGCGCTGGCGTTTCTGGTCGTCAGCGACATCCTCACCCCTGCAGAAGCCCTGGGTGGCTTCGCCAATCCTGGGGTGATGACCATCGCGGTACTCTACGTGGTCGCTGCGGGACTGAAGAACACCGGTGCGGTGCAGTGGATTGCTAACCGGTTGCTCGGCCACCCCAAGGATGTGCGCAGCGCACAGCTGCGGGTGCTGCTGCCCACCTCGCTGCTCAGCGCAGTTATGAACAACACCACTGTGGTGGCGATGTTTATTCCGGCTCTGCAGGAGTGGGCCAAACGACTCAATATTCCCGCCTCCAAGCTGCTGCTGCCGCTCAGTTACAGCGCGATTATTGGCGGCACCTGTACCCTGATCGGCACCAGCACCAACCTGGTGGTCGACGGGCTGCTACAGACCGAAAAACAGACCGCACTGAGCATGTTTGAGCTGGCCTGGTTGGGCATCCCGCTGATTTTGGTCGGCGGTGGTTTCCTTGTCCTGTTTGCCGATCGCCTGCTTCCCAGCCGCCAGGGCGCGGTGGAACAGCTCGGTAACGCCCGTGAATACAGCGTCGAAGTGATTGTTGCAGTCGATGGCCCGCTAGCGGGAAAAACCATTGCCGAAGCGGGATTACGCCATCTCAGTCATGGCTACCTGATCGAGATTGTGCGCAACCAGCGTCTGCTGACCGCCGTGCCGCCCGATACCCCGCTTGAGTCCAGCGACCGACTGATCTTTATCGGTGCCCCCGATTGCGCCCTCGAACTACGCAATATCCACGGCCTACAGGCGGCTAATGGTGACGTAGATAAACTCAACGTGGCCCACCATGAGCGCGGCTTGGTCGAGGCGGTGATCGGGCCCGAATTTGTCGGCCTCAATCAAACCATCCGTGACTCGCGCTTTCGCTCCCGCTTTCAGGCGGCGATACTATCGGTCTCGCGTGAAGGACGACGCCTGACGGGCAAGATTGGCGATATCCGCATCGCAGTGGGTGATACCCTGCTGCTGGAGACGGGCCAGGAGTTTTTAGAGCAGTACCGCTTCCGCAAGGATTTTTTGCTGGTCAGCGCGCTCAACGACTCCACTCCACCCCATTTCGATAAGGCGCCGACGGCACTGCTCATTCTCGTCGCCATGGTGCTGACCAGTGCCAGCGGTCTGCTATCGATACTGGAGGCCGCGCTGCTGGCGGGTGGCGCCATGCTGGGGTTCGGTTGCGTGACCGCCGCCAAAGCACGCCGTTATATCGATCTGACCGTGCTGGTGGTGATCGCCGCATCCTTCTCCCTCGGCACGGCCATGAGCAAGAGCGGCGCTGCGACCCAGATCGCCGACTGGCTGCTGCTGAGCGTATCTTCTCCCTGGGCCGCGCTGGCTTTGATCTACTTGCTGACGATGCTGTTCACCGAAAGCATCACCAACAATGCGGCCGCCGTGCTGATGTTTCCTATCGCCATCGCCGTGGCCGAGCAGCTCGACGTCAGCTTTATGCCCTTCGTTGTGGCAGTGATGTTCGCCGCATCGGCCAGTTTCATCACTCCCCTCGGCTACCAGACCAACCTGATGGTGATGGGGCCCGGCGGCTATCGCATCAGCGACTACCTGCGCCTGGGAATTCCGATGAGCCTGCTGGTGGGCACCACCTCCATTTTACTGATCCCCTTGATCTGGCAATTTTGATTTTTTACCTGGAGCCTTTTTATGACCAGTACCAATCCAACCCCGCTACCCCAGCCAACTCTGGATGCGGTGATCGATATCGCCAAACAAGCTGGCCAAGCGATCATGACCATCTACGCGCGTGATTTTGAGATCACCGACAAGGCTGATCTAAGCCCGTTGACCGAAGCGGATCTGGCCTCGCATCACTGCATCGAAAATGCCCTGAACGCGTTGACCCCCCAAATTCCGGTACTGTCGGAAGAGTCCAAGGACAGCGCTATTAGTGAGCGTCTCAGCTGGAACCGCTACTGGCTGATCGATCCGCTGGACGGTACGAAGGAGTTCATCAAGAAGAACGGCGAGTTTACCGTCAATATCGCCCTGATCGACAACCACCAGCCGGTGTTTGGGGTGGTGTACGCTCCCGCTCTTGGCGTCTGTTATTGGGGCGCCAAGAGTCACGGTGCCTTTAAACAGCAAGACAACCACAAGATCGAAGCCATAGCGGTTGGCAAAGCTCCTGGCAGTGCGACGGGTTGGCGCATCGTGGGCAGCCGTTCGCACCAGTCGGAAGAGTTCAAGCAGTTTGCCGCCAAATTCGATGCCCCCGAGATTCTCTCGATGGGCAGCTCGCTGAAACTGTGTCTGGTTGCCGAAGGCAGCGCCGATATCTATCCGCGCCTGGGGTTGACCAGTGAGTGGGACACCGCCGCCGCGCAAGCGGTGGTCGAAGCGGCCGGTGGTCAGGTGCTGGAACACCCTAACCTGACTCCATTGCTCTACAACAGCCGCCCGGAGACGCTGCTTAATCCGTTCTTTATTGTCTGTGCTAGTAAAGATCCGGTCTGGTCTGAGTTATAGGTCGGGTTTTGCGGGTTGGTGTTGGTGTTTCAGCCCGCCATAGGTGCCCGCAGGGAGCGCAGTCGGAATGAATACCGACCCACAGGGATATGTGGGAAGTGTCTTAAATGCAGGAGCAATTTCAGACCGACCCACA
>SDWN01000215.1 GCA_004195305.1 Neptunomonas sp.
ATGTACGCCTACTGGATCACGGTCAACTTCCGTGAGGCTTATGGCATCTACGCCTGCAACGGTATTCTGTTCAACCATGAGTCGCCGCGCCGCGGTGAGACCTTCGTCACGCGTAAGATCACGCGCACTATGGCCAACATCGCTCAAGGGCTGGAGGATAGCCTCTCGCTGGGCAACATGGACGCGCTGCGCGACTGGGGCCATGCCAAGGATTACGTCGAGATGCAGTGGTTGATGCTGCAGCAGGAGACACCGGATGATTTCGTGATCGCGACCGGCGTGCAGTATTCGGTGCGTCAGTTTGTCGAGTTTGCTGCGGCTGAATTGGGGATCACTATTCGTTGGGAGGGGACGGGAGTCGAGGAGCAGGGCTTTGTCGCTGCGCTTTCCGGTGAGAACGCTCCTGCGCTCGAGATTGGGCAGAAGATCGTGGCGGTTGATCCGCGTTTCTTCCGTCCGACTGAGGTTGAGACCCTGTTGGGTGATCCGACCAAGGCGAAGGAGAAGTTGGGTTGGGTGCCGAAGACGACACTGCAGGAGCTGGTGAGTGAGATGGCTCAGGCTGACCTGGTTATTGCGAAGAAGACGCGTTTGTTGAAAGAGCATGGCTTTGCGGTTTCTGTTCCTAAGGAATAAAAGCTTTTCACCGCGGAGGACGCGGAGGTGGGGCCTTGCCAGGGGCTTTGTATTTGGGTAATCAGATCAAAGCATTTCACCACGGAGGGCACGGAGGACACCGAGGTGAGCAAAGTCTAAAGCTTTTGTTTTTGGTTTATCCCCCAATGCCAGATTTTCTCAGTGTCCTCTGTGATCTCAGTGGTGCAAAACGAAACTAAAGGCTTTTCACCGCGGAGGGCGCGGAGAGCGCGGAGAAGGTCAGCTTCAAGGGCTTTGTTTTTGGTTAAACCTAACAAACTAAAATTATTCACCACAGAGGGCACAGAGAGCACAGAGTTGTGGCGGGGTAGATTCTTTCTTTGGTTTTAAATCTAAAGATTAGGTTTTCTCCGCGTACTCCGCGTACTCCGCGTCCTCGAGTGAGTGGAACGAACGGGCGGTAAAATATATGAATTTAGATGCGAAAATCTTTGTAGCTGGGTCTGGTGGTCTGGTTGGATCGGCTTTGATTCGGCGGCTTACCGCTGGTGGTTATACCAACCTCTTGACCCCTGAGATTGATGAGCTCGATCTGACCAATCAGCTTGCGGTGCGGGAGTTCTTCCGGACTGAGAAGCCGGAGTATGTGATTCTGGCGGCGGCTAAGGTCGGCGGGATTCACGCCAACAACACCTATCCGGCTGAGTTTATCCATCTCAATTTGATGATTCAGAATAACGTGATCCATTCGGCCTATGAGGCGGGGGTCGAGCGGCTCTTGTTCCTGGGGTCCAGCTGTATCTACCCGAAAGAGGCGCCGCAGCCGATGTGCGAGGAGCATCTCTTGACCGGTCTGCTGGAGCCGACCAACGAGCCCTATGCCATCGCCAAGATCGCCGGGATCAAGATGTGCGAATCCTACAATCGTCAGTACGGCACCAAGTTCATCGCGGTGATGCCGACCAATCTCTATGGTCCGGGTGATAACTTCCATCCGGAGAACTCCCATGTCATGCCGGCCTTGATCCGCCGTATTCACGAGGCCAAGCTGGCCGGGACCGAGGAGGTCGTGGTCTGGGGCAGCGGCAAGCCGATGCGTGAGTTTCTGTTTGTCGACGATATGGCCGACGGCAGCGTCTATGCCCTCAACCTCGACGAAGAGAACCTGAAGGAACACCTGCTCAGCTACCCCAAGCCCTGTTTCGTCAACCTGGGCACCGGTATCGACGTAACCATTCGTGAACTGGCCGAGACCATTAAAGAGGTCGTCGGTTACCAGGGACGGCTCGTCTTCGACGCAAGCAAGCCTGACGGCACCATGCGTAAGTTACAGGATGTCACGCGTATGAAGGCGCTTGGCTGGGAGGCGAAGGTGGTGTTGCGGGACGGGATTGAGAAGACTTATCAGTGGTTTCTGGAGAATCAAGGAACGTTTAGGGGCTAGTGGCTTATCACCGCAAAGACGCAAAGAACGCAAAGGGAACCCAAGGCATAGGCTTTGTTTTTGGTTAAACCCTAACCCCCGATTGCTCTGCCATCTCGGCGTTCTCGAGCGAGCGAAGCGAACGGGCGTTATAATAGCTTTACTGATTTAACGGATTTTTCATGTTCGTAGACACTGACACTTTCAGAACAGTTGTCGCCAATACCCCACTGGTCTCCATCGATCTGGTTGTGCGTAATGGGGCCGGGGAGGTGCTGCTGGGTAAACGGCTTAATCGACCGGCGCAGGGGTTCTGGTTTGTGCCTGGTGGGCGGGTTTGTAAGGATGAGACCCTGGACGCTGCGTTTCTGCGGCTGACCGCAGCCGAGCTGGGGCAAACTGTCGGACGGGGGCAGGCACGCTTCCTCGGGGTCTACGAACATTTGTATCCGGACAATTTTTCGGGCACCGACTTCAGTACCCACTATGTGGTGCTGGCCTACGAACTGCAACTCATGGCCCATGCGGATTTGCCGAGGGAACAGCACAGCGACTACTGCTGGTTCAGCCCTGAAGCGCTACTGGCGGATGAGCTGGTGCATGAGAATAGTAAGGCGTATTTCAGATAAGTCGAAACAGGCTGAAGCTTTTCACCGCAGAGTGCGCGGAGCAAGGCAAGGTCAAAGGCATTGTTTTTGGTTAAACCTTAAAACATAGATTTTCTCAGCGCCCTCTGCGTTCTCGCCTCAGGGCGCCTACTTCTGGCGAGTGAGTGGAGCGAACGGGCGGTGACATAGTTTTTTCTTTAGGAGGGTTTAAATGATTCAACCAGTGATTCTATCAGGCGGGGCTGGCACCAGACTTTGGCCTTTGTCGCGTGAAGAGTATCCCAAGCAACTGCTCCCGCTGAACAGCGAGCTGACCATGCTGCAAGAGACCGCAGCACGGTTGACGGGGTTGGCCGATATTGCTGCGCCGATGGTGGTGTGTAACGAGGCGCACCGTTTTCTGGTTGCCGAGCAGATGCGCCAGCAGGTTAATGGCGACGGCACAATCATCCTGGAACCCTGCGGGCGCAATACCGCCCCGGCCGTTGCGGTGGCGGCACTGCAGGCCATGGCAAATGGTACTGATCCTGTGCTACTGGTGCTGCCAGCCGATCACCTGATTCAACAGGTTGAGATCTTTCAGCAGGCCGTTACCGCCGGACTGGCTTTGGCCGAAGATGGCAAGCTGGTGACCTTCGGGATTGTGCCGGATAAGCCGGAGACTGGGTATGGTTATATTCGCGCGGACAAGGATCGTCATTTGTCATTGGTCAATCGTCCTTTGGGTAAAGACACAACAAATGACCAGGGAGAAGTGACAATTGACGCCTCAGCTTTCACCG
>SDWN01000436.1 GCA_004195305.1 Neptunomonas sp.
CCGGCACCAACGACATCCCCATCGTCGAGACCGACATTACAGGATCCATCTCCGAATCAGACGGAACACCGGCGGATTCAGCCATACTAGAGGACAGCGGCACGATCAACTTCACCGACGTCGACCTTGCCGACAGCCACACTGTAAGTGATGTCACTCCGTCTGCTGGCGTCCTTGGCAGCGGGGCTGGATGCGACCGTAGGTAACATCGATCTGATCATCTTCCTGATCGGTCTGCTATCGGCCGTGGTCGATAACGTACCCCTGGTTGCTGCAGCGATGGGGATGTATGACATGGCTGTCTACCCGACCGACCACCAGATGTGGGAATTCCTGGCCTATGCGGCCGGCACCGGCGGTAGCTGCCTGATCATCGGATCGGCCGCGGGTGTTGCGGCGATGGGCATGGAACGGATCAACTTCTTCTGGTACATGAAGGTGATGACCCCGCTGGCCCTGATGGGCTACGTCGCAGGTGCTGCGTTCTACCAGTTCGCCTGATCTAAGGGGTCGCGCTTTGGTTCTGCCCCGTACCGGGCCAAAGCGCGCTATTAATCTGATGGACAAATAGCTTCCATAGCTATTTGGCTATCGCCTCAAAACCTACCTAAGTTTCGTGTAGCAAATTGATTTTTAAGGCTGGGGTTGGTATTTTCCCCATCTTGACGCATCCCAGCGTACCCTATTAACGGTGGTTGAGTAATCAGGAAGATTCATACCCAGTATTAATGTCACATGCTGACTAATAACGTTGTTTATCATGCGCCATAGCTGTTACTTGGTCTCTGTTGATTCGAGTGCGCGCCAGCGGCAAAAAACGACACCAAGCGGTCACTGATTATCGTTTTCAATCGAGTCTGACCCTATTGGTTTTTCAATCGAGTCTGACCCTATTGGTTCTCTATTGGTTCGCTCTATTGGTTCCACTATTGGTTCTATTTGTTGCAAACCGAGCAAAGCTATAGCCAGCGATTATGCAGCGCCACTGAGATCTAAGTTGTATCTCTGTTTTAGCTTTTTCAAACCGGAATCAGTAAATCGAACAATACGGGATTCGGGGATTTTCTCGGCCCATCGGTGTTGCAGAATCTCATCCAAAATCCAGCGCCCCAAACTACCGGCCAAGTGGTATCGCTGTTCACTCCAGTCGAGGCAATTCTTACAGGGGATAACATCGCGCTCGAACGGGTCATGGCTATATCCCCAATGCAGGAACAGCTTGGCTCCATCTGCCGAAAGTTCAAGTGAGCCATTCTTCTCAAGCAGCAGGTGCCGTGTTTTGAGTTGTTCTAACAACTGCACCGCTAACTCTCCCGCTAAATGATCGTAACAGACTCGTGCCCTTTTCAGGGCCAAGTAGAGATCATCGGGTGCCGAATTGTCGCCATTCTGCCTGGACGACAGTGTCTGTAGTATTTCGATCAGCTCAGCAATATCTCTGCCGCTGATCCGGAAATATTTGTACTGGCCATCTTGACGAACCTTCAACACCTTGCCAGATAACAGTTTACTCAGATGGCTGCTGGCTGTCTGAGGCGTGATATCCGCCTCCAATGCTAGATTGGTTGCGGTCATTTCCCTCCCTGACATCAAAGCCATCACCATACTGACACGTGCCGGATGGCTGAGTAGTTTTGCCAGCTCGGCAACTATCGGCTCAAGATACATGGACTTCCCCTACTTCGATATGCGTCGAAGTGCTATCAAACGGTTTAGGATAAGGTGGGATAAATACTGACATGAGAGCTAAGAGAGGTATAGATGATCGCTGTAATATTCGAACTTTTCCCACGCAAAGAGCAGACCGAAAGCTACTTTGAGATCGCTTCAGAGCTGAAGCCACATCTAGAACAGATCGATGGATTCATCTCTGTTGAACGATTTGAGAGCGTCATCCAGAAAGGTAAATTCCTGTCTCTCTCTTTTTGGCGTGATGAGGAGGCCGTGAAACAGTGGCGCAATCTTATGCTGCATCGGGAGGCACAACAGGCGGGGCGCCAACGGATCTTCACCGATTATCGGCTACGAGTCGCACAGGTAGTCCGTGATTACGGCATGGAGGATCGACAACAGGCCCCGGCTGACAGTAATCAGGCGAATCTATAACTGGAGGTGAAACATGGCTATCACACTGGCCTTTGATGTATACGGCACTCTGATAGACACCCACGGATTGGTGCAGCAACTGGAAAAGCTTATCGGAGAAAAAGCCCAGGCATTTTCCACTACCTGGCGAGAAAAGCAGCTGGAATACTCGTTCCGCCGTGGGCTTATGAAAAATTATCGGCCCTTCTCCGAGTGTACCCGCAGCGCCCTTGAATATGCCTGTCAGCTACATAACGCAGAATTAAGTCCTGAACAGAAAAAAGGTCTTCTTGAACGCTATGCCGAGCTGCCCGCATTTTCCGACAGCATAGCGGGACTCACGGCTTTAGACTCGAAGCAGTTCCGTCCCTATGCCTTCTCAAACGGAACCGAAGCCGCTGTTCGTAAGCTGTTACAGGCTTCTGCTACAGCCACCTACCTGTTGGATATAGTCAGTGTGGATGATCTGCAGAGTTTTAAACCCGACCCTGCGGTATACGGCCATTTCTTAGAACGTACCGGAGCCGTTAAAGAGCAAGCATGGCTAATCTCCAGCAATCCCTTCGATGTCATAGGCGCTCTGAGCTATGGGATGAAGGCTGCTTGGGTAAAGCGTAGCGATGCATCACTTTTCGATACCTGGGAAGTGTCACCGACACTGACCGTCAGTAGTCTGGAGCAGATCGGCGAGGACATCCTTAACGTCACAGGGCCCAGTTAAGTAAAAGTAGTAAACTGATGTATTGCTACCGACGACGCTGACTGGGTATTGAAAGCTATATAGGGAGCTTTCATTGGGCGGTAGCGACCTTCAGTCTCAGTAACCGAATCAACTTAGGCCGACTAAAGACGCTCGCTGTAGGCAAGGAAGGCCCGGTTTTAGCGGCAGTTGTTGTGCATACCTGTCGCGGGGTTGTATATCATTTTTCCAGATGGCATTTCATTATGAGCCTTATTACTCGAGCATATTAACCCGCCGGGTTAATGGCCGTGGCTCCTCAACATAATCCTGGGAGCCACTTACTTCATAGACTTTCCGTGTACCTGCTTCAGTCTTCCTGCAGTACCTGGTCACGTTGTTCGCGCCGATTTCTCGCGCTGCTCTGCTGTAACAACGCTTCCATCGCTTCCAGCTTGTGATAAATATCCTCGATAGTTGGCTCATGCGCATCCAATGCTTTTTGCTTGAGTAGCTTGTTGTGTTCATCGTTCATCACGTTGACGACAATCCCGATCACCATATTGAGGAACGCAAAGGCGGTAAAAAAGATAAAACTGATGTAATAGGTCCAGCTGAGCGGATAGACTTTCATGGTCTCGTAC
>SDWN01000437.1 GCA_004195305.1 Neptunomonas sp.
AGACGTTTCGCGACTACGATAGCGATGACCGACGTGATCCAGACAAAACGCGCGCTGACGATACCGATATCGACGAAATAGTGTCCGGTCCCGAACAGGTCCCAACCGAAGCCGAACGGATCTGAGATCAACGGGATCATATACTGCCCCACGATCAGCAGGTACGACAGGTAGTGCGCCAAGTGGTAGGCCAGCGCGATAGGGATCAACGTCAGGACAAAGTAACCGGCCAATTCGGCAACAGTGGGGAGGTTCAGCGCGTTGTCCAACAACCGGCGCATCAGCGCACAAAAGCCCAAATACACCACCAAGAACAGCAGTACCAAGCTGGCCAGCCCTAGGGTGGCAAGCAAGCTAAGCACGTCGCTGAATAAAGGCTGCAGCAGTAACAGCAGGGGGCGTAGCTGTGGTGAATACAACGCCCACTGCATCAGGTCCGCCCATAGAGGCGTGGCCATCAGGCCGTCAAAGGTGACGCTGGCCAACATCAAAACGACCAGGATCGTCAGTGACAAGGAGGCCGGACGCGAGATTAACAACCCAACCCCCGGCGGACGCAGCAGCCACTGCCGCTGGCGGGCATCGGCATGGCGGAAACATACTGCGCAGTTGATACCCGCCTCGCCAGCGGCCATGCCATTGGCCGTGGCACAACGGGCGCAGTGTGGTTGCTGGCACGCCCGGGTTTCGGTGATCGCAAAGCGCGATAACAGCCCGAACACCAGAGTAAATACTTCTGCGCGCTGTAACCATGGCTCTCTTCCGAACAGCGCCATACCCGACCAGGTGATCAGCGAATACACCAGCGCCGCTGTGGCGATGCTGGCCGGCGTATCACTGTGGTGCCAGATCAGCTCAAGCCAGGAAAACAGCACGTAGAGCAGCACTGCCGGCCAAACCCCCAGCCAGCTGGGCAAAGGCAGCTGCAGCGAAGCACGGCGGTTGGGATTTATCCATGCCAATAGGTATTCAAAGGCTACGTAGCTGTTTTGCCAAGGATTAACCAGCGGCCAAAGATTGCCCAACAGTCCCGACAGGTAGGCGAATCCCACCCACCAGACCACCCACACCGTGGTGGGGGCGATATTATCGAAGGGTGCCTGTACACCCAGCCAGCCCGCCGCCAACACCAACACGAACAGCGCCAACGAAAACAACCGGAGAAACGCTGGTAGCACGCCTTGAAACAATATCCGCATCAGGGCAAAACGCAGCAGGTTAAAGCGCGGGTAGCCAAGCATTTTTCCGCCACGACGAAAAAATAGTGCGATCATCAAGAAGGAGACCACCACGGTTGCAGCAGCACCGGAGATATACAACCACAGCGGTACCGGCAAGTCATAGCGCTGAGCAAAACCATGGGCATGACTCGGGATCGCCGCAACGGCCAGCAACCCGGCACCCACTACCCGTACGACAATCGGCAAGCTCGCTGCATCTGAGCGACAAACCATTGCGTGCAATCCCTCCAGGTTGGCACCCTATTGCGGGTGAATTTCAAGGTACAAAACGACCGGTGCTGATCCAACCACGGCTCTCGTCTGCGTGCGCTGGCTCAGCTAAACCCTGTTCACCAAGGTCATGGGGGGGGAATAGTGAAACGGCCAGTGACGCGGGCATAAACACGGCCAAACCGGTAAACAGCGATGCCGAGCCCATTAGCAGCCGCAGGGTTTTGCCATCTAGCCCTTCCTCCCACCGTGGTCTCAGTATATACGCTGACGAAGAGGCTGCCGGCTAGCCGATGCAGTCCTAGAGCAGGCTCTGATGACGATAAAAGAGGGCCTTCAACGGGGACTGTCATGCAATGACTTATCGCAACACTGCTAAGCTTATGGTCTTGGTGAGACCGCTCTGAAGCCCCTTCCTAAATTAAGCTGCTCCAGCCTAGGCCTCTGTCGTCCCTCCCCAAAAAGGAATACTGCGATGAAATTCTTATGCCGTAGCAAACTGTTGCTGTTAGCCCTACTCTGTCTTTATGCACTCCCTGCCAATGCTGAAATCCTGGCAATGCTGAATTACGAATCCCGACCCGATGACAAGCTTAAAGAGTTGAAAATGCCGTTCGGCGCCAAAAGCCGACGTGAAGGCATCTCGGTCATCGATGTGGATCCGCAATCGGCTAACTACGGCCACATTCTGATGGATATTCCGTTACCACCGGATCTGGTCGCGCATCATATATTCTACAACCGCGATGCCAGCAAAGCGTATGTCACCGCCTTGGGAAAGCCGGAATTGAGGGTTATCGATATGACACGCTTCCCCTACCGGATAAAGCAGATCGACATTCCCGATTGCCAGGTGGGTGAGGACACCATCTTCTCTGAAGACAACAAGACCTGGTACACCACCTGTATGGGATCCAACAAGGTGATTATCGGCGATGCCGAGACCGACCTGCCGATCAAAGCGATCGATATGCCCAAGGGCTATCCACACGGTATCGCCATCAATAGTAGTATCGACCGTCTGCTGGTGACCAGCACTGTGCGTGCCTCCGACCTGAAAGACCCCGGTGAAACCATCACTGAGGTGGAAGCAAGCAGCGGCAAAATACTGGCGCATTACACGCTGTCCAATAAGCCCTCACCGTCGGGGGAGGCGCCGGTAGAAGTTCTGTTTGTACCCGACAGCAACCCACCGTTGGCGTATATCACCAACATGTTCGGTAACAGCCTGTGGACCGCCAAATGGAACCCCGAGACCATGAAATTTGACGTTGCCGAAGCCTTTAGTTTTGCCTCACACAACACCAGCGTGCCGCTTGAGATCTATTTTCGTGATAACAACCGGATGTATGTCACCACCGCCAATCCGGGGCATTTGCACATCTTTGATCTCAGCAAGGACCTGTTGAAACCCACGCTGCTGCAGACACTGCCAACGGGGGAAGGAGCCCACCACGTTGCCTTCAGCAAAGATAATCAGTACGCCTTTGTACAGAACTCTTTTATTAATTTGCCGGGGATGAGCGACGGCTCCATTACCGTTATCGACCTGCAGCAGAACCGGGTGGTGGATCAAATCGACACGTTCAAGAACCAGGGCTTCACCCCCAACTGTATTGTACTGCTGCCGGAGTGGAATGATCCGGCAGGACACTGAGTCACGAATCACTTCCAGGAGATGTTAACGAAAAAAGAGGCCTTATCATACGGATCTGCCCTAGTAAGAGTGGACGCAGATCCTCTGCGTTGTGACATGAATCGCTAGTAGGCTTGGCTAAAATAAAGTCGGCGCGAATGAACGGTTGGGTCGACTTGAGCCGCACATGGGCACGCACCGCGAGTGACCGCTTAGGGGCGTGAAGAGCCGTAGGCAGCCGCTCAAACCTACGCCTTTGTTATGACGGCTTTGTCGCATTACTTAACCAGACGGTCATGTGCATTTACTACAAGAGTGGAG
>SDWN01000671.1 GCA_004195305.1 Neptunomonas sp.
GGCTAAAGGCTAAAGGCTAAAGGCTAAAGGCTAAAGGCTTTTAGCAACTGATAACACGCAGGTTGATGATTTCTTCAATGTTGCTGAGCGCCTCGATTGAGGCCTCACAGGGTCGTTCATCCAGGTCGATGATGGTGTATGCCAGGTCATCTCGGCTCTTATTGAGCATATCGACGATATTTAGGTTGTACTCGGCGATGATGGACGTGATCTGTCCCAGTACCTTGGGAACATTTCTGTTTGTGATAGTGATGCGTACAGCTGTGGTGCGTGTCAGGTCGATCTGGGGGAAGTTGACCGAATTGCTGATGTTGCCGTTTTCAAGGAACTCCATCAGCTGATCGGCGACCATGATGGCGCAGTTATCTTCCGCCTCAGCGGTGCTGGCGCCGATATGGGGCATCTGTAGGATCTTCGGGTGGCCCAGGGTGTTGTTAGCGGGGAAGTCGCTGATGTAGCGGTGCAGGCGGTTTTCATCCAGGGCAAGGATGACATCCTGGGTATTAACGATCTCACCACGGGCGAAATTAAGCAGCACTGCATTGGGTTTGACACATTCAAGCAGAGCGCTGTTTATTAATCCCTGGGTAGCGGCAATTGCAGGCAGGTGCAGGCTGATATAGTCACATTGAGCGAATAGGCTGTTGAGATTGTCCATCTTCTGCACTTTGCTGGAAAGGCGCCAAGCGGCTTCGACCGAGATAGCCGGATCATAACCACACACCTTCATGCCCAGTGCCAGGCCCAGGTTGGCGACCAGCGAGCCGATGTTCCCCAGGCCGACGACGCCCAGGGTTTTACCCCGGAGTTCCGAACCTGCGAAGCGTTTCTTTTCTTTTTCCAGTAGCGGGTCAAGTCCATCCTGTGCTTCCAGGGAGGCTGCAAAAGCGATCCCCTGATAGATGTCGCGGGCACCTAGCAGCATGCCCGCCAGCACCAGCTCTTTGACTGCGTTAGCATTGGCACCTGGAGCGTTGAAGACCACGATACCGTTTTCAGAGCAGCGCTCAAGAGGGACATTGTTGACTCCGGCTCCGGCACGTGCGATCGCCTTGAGGGTGGAGGGGAACTCTATATCGTGGAGCTTCTGGGAGCGCAGCAGGAGGGCATCGGGGTGTGGCAGTTCGCTGGCGATCTCATAGTTGTCGCGTGGAAATCTTTCGAGGCCTTTGATGGAGATGCTGTTATAGGTGCGGATCTGATGCATGGCGTCTCTTACCTTAAAATTGTGAAGATAACAAAACGGCCCGTATCAGGGCCGTTGAGGAGGGGTTAATTAGCCGTTGAGCGAGCCGTCTTTGATCTGTTGGCTCTTTACCTCGAAGTAAGCCCATTCGATCCAGGGTAGCAGTGCTTCGACGTCGGTGGTGCTAACTGTGGCGCCACACCATAATCGCAATCCGGCTGGGGCGTCGCGGTAGGCGCCTATATCGTAAGCCACAGCTTCGCTATCGAGCAGCTTAATCAGTGTTTTGATCTGCTCGGGCTCCAGGTCAAGTGTAAGGCAGACGCTGGTGTTGGAGCGCACGCTGGGGTCTTTGGCCAGGAACTGGATCCAGTCACGATTATCAACAAAGGTTTCAATCGCATTGAGGCTGGCGTTGCTGGTCTCGATAGTCTTGCTGACGCCACCGATAGCGCGGACCCAGTTCAGGGCGTCCTGGTAGTCAGCGACACAGAGCATGGAGGGGGTGTTGATGGTTTCCCCTCTGAAGATCCCTTCGATCAGTTTACCTCCCTTGGTCATGCGGAAAATTTTCGGCATCGGCCAGGCTGGGGTGTAGCTTTCCAGGCGTGCGACGGCGCGTGGGCTGAGAATGATGACACCGTGTGCGCCTTCTCCGCCCAGAACCTTCTGCCAGCTGTAAGTAACGACGTCGAGTTTCTCCCAGGGCATCTGCATCGCAAAAACGGCGGAGGTTGCGTCACAGATGGTTAAGCCCTGGCGGTCGTCGGCAATCCAGTCCGCATTCGGGACTTTGACCCCGGAGGTGGTGCCGTTCCAAGTGAATACGATATCGTGATCGGGGTTGGTCTGGGTTAAGTCGGGCAGCAGGCCGTAATCGGCGCTGATGTGGTTAACTTCGAGCTTCAGCTGTTTGGTGATGTCGGCGTGCCAACCGGCACCAAAGGACTCCCATGAACAGACATCAACAGGGCGTGCGCCGAGCATGCTCCAGAGCACCATCTCCACCGCGCCGGTGTCCGATGCCGGAACGATGCCGAGCCGATAACCATCGGGTAAACCCAGCAGCTCAGCGGTATCGTCAATCGTTTTCTTAAGGGCCGTCTTGCCGGGTGCAGAGCGGTGCGAACGGCCCAGCGTGGAAATATCCAGCTCAGCAACTGAATATCCTGGACGCTTACTGCAGGGGCCTGAAGAGAAGTTGGGGTTTTGGGGCTTGATAGCAGGGCGTGCTTGCACGGTAGTTCCTCGTAGTATGGTACTTGGAAAGTAAGGATTGCGGCATCGAAAAAAAAGAGTTGCCGAATAGTAACTAAAAAAAACCTGTCACTCAAAACCAACGGGAATATTAAATTGCCTGCTGGTTTGGATAGATTCACCTATGCTTTCAACCATGCGCGTTAATAAAGAGAGGCTCGTCTATGCAGCAACTGATTCAATGGAGTGGCAATGTAGCCGCAGTGGTGGGCATTTTATGCTGCCTGGCGGCCGTATCGGTACGCTTGAGCGGTTCCTATTACATGCCCGGTGACGTCGAAGTTATGACCGTATTCACCCTGGGTATGGGATCGATGGTATTTGCCAGCCTGGCCAAGTTAGAGCTATTGCTTCGGCGCGATAAAGGCTGATTCGGCGAGCAGAGAGGGCTGAAACCAACAAAGAGCCTTGTGACTCTTTGTTGGTTTTGCCAGATTGCTGGCTTCGTCCTATCTCGTTGTTACTGGGCCTTTACCGTGCGTCGGTGGGCATGCAACAGTGGTTCAGTATAGCCGCTGGGTTGCTCACGGCCCTTGAATACCAAGTCGCTGGCTGCCTGGAAGGCGATGCCGTCAAAGGAGGGTGCCATCGGCCGGTACAGCGGATCTGCAGCGTTTTGAGTATCGACGATTGCCGCCATACGCTTTAATGTTTCGAGTACCTGGTCTTCAGAGCAGATGCCGTGGCGCAACCAGTTGGCGATGTGCTGGCTGGATATCCGCAGTGTGGCGCGGTCTTCCATCAGGCCGACGTTGTTGATGTCGGGCACCTTGGAGCAGCCGATTCCGGCATCGACCCAGCGCACAACATAGCCGAGAATCCCCTGGGCATTGTTATCCAGATCGTGTTGAATCTCTGCAGCAGAAAGCTTTCGATCACCCAGCAGAGGGATGGTCAGAATATCATCGACGCTAGCGCGAACACGGTTCTTCAGTTCCGCCTGTCGGCTAGGG
>SDWN01000674.1 GCA_004195305.1 Neptunomonas sp.
TGACTCCTCCGATTAGTGGGCGACGCCAGCCGCGCCATGTTCGTCGATCAGCGCGCCGTCGTAGAAACGGAACATGGAAAACGCTTTAGCCAACTCATGGGCTTCGCCTTTGGCCAGCGTGGCGGCAAAGACGTTGCCCGAACCCGGGGTCGCCTTGAAGCCGCCGGTACCCCAGCCACAGTTGAAAAACAGATTCTCAACCGGACTGTCGGAAATGATCGGACAGGCATCGGAACAGGTATCGACGATGCCACCCCACTGTCGGTTCATCCGCACCCGACTGAAGATGGGGAACAGCTCCATAATCGCTTGGATGGTATGCTCGATGGTCGCGTAGGAACCGCGCTGGCCGTAGCCGTTATAGCCGTCGATGCCAGCACCGATGACTAAATCCCCCTTGTCAGACTGAGACACATAGCCGTGAACATGGTTCGACATCACCACAGTATCGAGGATCGGTTTGATCGGTTCGGATACCAATGCCTGCAGCGGGTGCGATTCGAGCGGCAGCTGGAATCCGGCCATCTTGGCCAGCACACTCGAGTTACCGGCGGCGACACAACCGATACGATCCGCCTTGATCATTCCGTGTTGCTTGGTCTCGACCCCAATAGCGGCGCCATCTTCGGTCAGGATATCGATCACTTCGCACTGCTGGATCAGATCCACCCCTAGCGCATCGGCGGCACGGGCATAGCCCCAAGCCACGGCATCGTGACGCGCAACTCCAGCACGCGGCTGCCAGGACGCACCCATCACCGGGTAACGGGTATTGGCGGAGCAGTCCATAATCGGCACGATCTCCTGCACCTGCTGGGTATCCAGCACCTCGCCATCGATGCCGTTCAAACGGTTGGCGTTAACCCGGCGCTCGATATCACGCATATCCTGTAGGGTATGCCCGAGATTAAGCACGCCGCGCTGCGAGAACATGACGTTATAGTTCAAATCCTGTGACAACCCTTCCCACAGTTTCATCGCGTGTTCATACAGATGAGCCGCTTCGTCCCACAGGTAGTTGGAACGGACGATGGTGGTGTTACGCGCGGTGTTACCGCCGCCCAGATAGCCTTTCTCCAGCACCGCCACGTTGGTGATACCGTGCTCTTTGGCCAGATAGTAAGCCGTAGCCAGGCCGTGACCACCGCCACCGACGATGATAACGTCGTACTTCTTCTTCGGTTTGGGGCTACGCCAGGCCCGCTGCCAATTTTCATGATGACTCAGGGCGTGTTTGACCAACCCGAAACCCGAATATTTTTGCATTATTTGATCCTCACTAGGTTCCGACCGTCAGCGCTCGGAAAGTGGCTCCGAAGAGGCTACCGATCAACATTCAATAATGTTGACCGCCAGTCCCCCGCGAGAGGTTTCTTTGTATTTTTCATGCATATCCCTGCCGGTATCACGCATGGTCAGAATCACCTTATCGAGCGACACGAAGTGCTTTCCATCACCCCGCAACGCCAAGGATGCGGCATTGATTGCCTTCATCGATCCCATCGCATTACGCTCGATACAGGGCACCTGCACCAACCCGCCGATCGGATCGCAGGTCAGCCCCAGGTTGTGTTCCATGCCAATCTCGGCCGCATTTTCCACCTGCTCGGGGGTCCCCCCTGTCGCTTCGGCGAGGCCTGCCGCGGCCATCGCGCAGGCCGAGCCAACCTCACCCTGGCAGCCGACTTCGGCGCCGGAGATAGATGCGTTCTCTTTAAACAGGATGCCGACAGCAGCGGCGGTCAGCAGGAAGCGTATCACTCCCTCTTCGTTCGAGTTGGGACAGAAATTAATATAATAGTGCAATACCGCCGGGATGATGCCCGCGGCGCCATTGGTGGGCGCGGTCACTATCCGGCCGCCAGCGGCGTTCTCTTCGTTCACCGCCAGCGCGTACAGGTTGACCCAGTCCAACGCGCCCAGTGACGGGGTAATCATATCCATCCGGGTACGGTTACTCAGATCACGATGCAGCGCAGCGGCACGGCGTTTCACTTTCAGCCCACCCGGCAAGATCCCCTCGTTGCGAATGCCGCTTTGTACGCAGTCCTGCATCACCTGCCAGATATCCAGGATGCCGGTACGAATCTCCGCTTCGGTGCGCCAGGTTAGTTCATTCTTGAGCATCACTTCAGCAATCGAACATCCGCTTTGACGGCAGATCTGCAGCAACTCTTCACCGGTGCGGAACGGATAGGGCAATGCCGTCTCATCTTCGACGATGCGATCGGCACCGGCAGCTTCCTCATCGACAACAAAACCACCACCGACCGAGTAATAGACCCGGTGGGAGACAATGTTCCCGGCGACA
The DNA here is from genome assembly GCA_004195305.1 of Neptunomonas sp. Lineage (GTDB taxonomy): Bacteria > Pseudomonadota > Gammaproteobacteria > Pseudomonadales > Balneatricaceae > Motiliproteus. Next base: position 2,312 of record SDWN01000674.1, read on the forward strand.
TCGTAGGCGGTAAAACTCATGCCATTGGCGTGAAACGGTAATGACTCCTGGCGGTGATAGATCAGGTCCTGGCGCTCGTCATAATCGATCCGATGACTGCCGGCCAACAACAGCTGCTCGGCCCCAGTGATCTCCCGGGCACGCGTTGGCACAATGCTCGGATCGATCTGATCGGGCTGGTGTCCTTCCAGTCCCAGAAGTACCGCCGGACCCGAGCCGTGTCCCTTACCCGTCGCACCCAGGGAGCCAAACAGTTGCGACTGAACGCGTGAGACTTGTGTGAGCAGGCCTTGCTGCTCAAGACCCGAGGCAAAGAGATGCGCCGCTTTCATCGGCCCCACCGTGTGAGAGCTAGACGGACCGATGCCAATTTTAAACATATCAAACAGGCTAATAGCCATTTCAAACACCCTCTTTACCGTGCTGGACGCGACGCCTGCACGGACTGCTTATTGTTATTGGTGGGGTTGTGCGATCGGCTATGCGTAAACCGGGTAATCTGCGCAGAGGTGGCGAACGTTGTCCTTTACCTGCTCGATAATCGCGTCGGCATCACCGGCCTGCATCGCATCGAGGATGTCGGCGATCCAGCCGCTCAGCGCACGACATTGATCCTCTTTAAATCCGCGCGTGGTAATCACTGGAGATCCAATCCGCAGACCCGAGGTGACAAACGGTGATTGTGGATCGTTGGGAACAGAGTTTTTGTTGACGGTAATCGAGGCCCGGCTCAATGCCGCATCCGCATCCTTACCGGTCAGCCCCTGCTTAATCAGGCTCAACAAGAACAGGTGATTCTTGGTACCGCCGGAAACAACATCGTAGCCACGTTCGATAAACACCTCGGCCATGGCCTGAGCGTTCTTGACCACCTGGGTTTGATAGGCAGTAAATTCAGGCGCCAGTGCTTCTTTAAACGCGACCGCTTTGGCGGCGATTACGTGCATCAACGGACCGCCCTGGCCACCGGGGAACACGGCGGAGTTGAGTTTTTTCTCGATATCCGGATTGGCCTTGGCCAGAATCAGGCCACCGCGAGGACCGCGCAGGGTCTTGTGGGTGGTTGTGGTCACCACATCGG
>SDWN01000679.1 GCA_004195305.1 Neptunomonas sp.
GTACAAGGAGAGACAGGGGTCGGTAAAGAGCTGGTGGCACAACAAATTCACTATCAGTCGCAACGCGCTCAAAACCCACTGGTGCAGATTAACTGCGCCGCACTGCCGGAGAGCCTGGCCGAAAGCGAACTGTTTGGGCATATCAAAGGCGCTTTTTCGGGTGCGGGTGCTGATCGCGCGGGAAAATTTGAGATTGCCGACGGCGGTACGCTGTTTCTGGATGAGGTCGGCGAACTCCCATTGGCCACTCAGGCCAAGCTATTACGCGCCTTGCAGAGCGGCGAGATACAGCGTGTCGGACGCGATCAGCTGCTGCAGGTGGATGTGCGCATCGTCGCGGCAACCAATCGCGACCTGCAGCAGGAGGTCAGCGCAGGGCGATTTAGAGCCGATCTTTACCACCGCTTAAGCGTCTACCCCATACTCGTCCCAGCACTTCGGGAGCGCCAGCAGGACGTATTGCTGCTAGCCGCCTACCTGCTTGAATCCAACCAGCTCCGTCTGGGCGCGCAGGGGCTGCGCCTGGCCGAAGATGCCAAACGGGTATTGCTTAGCTACCCCTGGCCCGGCAATGTGCGGGAACTGGGCCATCTACTCAGCCGGGCGGCCCTGAAAGCGATCACCAGTCAGGGCCGAGACAGCCGCACCATTATCATCACGGCTAATCATCTCGGGCTGGACGCCAGCGACTGGGGAGCCGACATCCCCGAAGGCCCGATATCGGCGCCAACGGCCGATCTCAACGCGGCCCCCTACCGCGGGGCCAGCCTTAAACAGGCGACCGACCTATTCCAGCGCCAGTTGATTGAAGCTACCTTGGCTCAGCATCAGGGTAACCAGGCGGCAGCCGCACGCGAACTTGGCATCCACCGCAGCAATTTCTACCGATTGTTACAGCGCCACGACCTCAAGCCGAGCGGCACCTGAGACAGGTTGATTATTCACTTTATTCCGCCATCCAGACTAAACACTGAGCATGTTGTAAAGGTTATGCACATGAAAAAAGTACTGATCGTGACCGGGGCAAGCCGGGGTATTGGCGCAGCAATAGCGATTGAGGCGGCCCAGGAGGGTTACGCTGTTTGCCTCACCTATCGGCATAACAAGGACCAGGCCGATGCGCTGGTGCGTACTATCACTGACAGCGGTGGGCAGGCGCTTGCGATTCAGGTCGATGTGGCGGTTGAAGCCGAAATCGTAGCGTTATTTGAACGAGTCGACAGCGTGCTGGGACGAGTCACCGCCTTGGTGAATAACGCCGGTATTCTAGAGCAGCAGATGCGGGTCGAAGAGATGGATGCGGCCCGCCTTGGCCGCGTGCTCACGACCAATGTGATCGGCAGCTTTATCTGCTGCCGTGAAGCGGTGCGGCGTATGTCAACAAGCAAAGGCGGCAGCGGCGGCGCCATCGTCAACATCTCCTCGATGGCAGCCCGGCTCGGCGCCGCCAATGAATACGTCGACTACGCGGCATCGAAAGCGGCGGTGGATACCCTGACCATCGGCCTGGCCCAGGAAGTCGCCGCCGAGGGGATTCGCGTCAACGCGGTGCGGCCCGGCGCCATCCATACTGACATCCATGCCAGCGGCGGCGAACCGCACCGGATCGAACGGGTCAAAGGGTCGATCCCGATGCGTCGCGGCGGCTATCCCAAGGAGGTCGCCAAGGCAGTACTCTGGCTGTTATCCGCTGACGCCTCCTATTCAACCGGCTCCTTACTAGACATCTCCGGCGGCAGATAGATAGGAACCCGTTGTCGCTTGAACTATAAGCCTGCATAAGACTAACAATAAATTCAAAGAGTTAAGCATAAGATTAGATATTACTGCTGCCAATCGACTATCACATGGGAGCATGTAGTAGATTTACACGGAAAACACGGCCATTTAGCTGCCAACAGGGCCTGGGTTACGCCAACCAGCAAGCAGACCTGATTGACCTGCCAATCCGAAGCAGCAACTTAAGGCCTGCTTCTCCACAGCGGACGCTGGCTTTACTGTTCTGAGCGTTCAGTAACGGCAGGGCCTGGCGACAAACCGGCCATCAGTCTTGAGGAATAGTCGGTATCAAATTCGCTCGCTATGGGCATCTCAGCATGATCAAAATTCAATCTGAAGATAGGTAGGGAAGTAACACCCGCTCGAGGGAGGAAGGTTGATAGGCGATCATCCGACTTCCGTAGTTGTACCCAGAGCCGACGTTCCGATCTGGTCTGCCTGGGCCGTCGCCTGCACTTCAAACTTCCAGAAAGCGGACGCTATCTGCACCTTTATCGATCTTGTGTACCAGAAAACATTAGCTTTAATCGGCGTCCATTCTTGCTGGGGCGGATCACTTATGTCGTGGTCAAAAACCGCCCGGACAGTAAATTAAGATTTCTCTCGGCTTTCGAAGTGCCTAGCCAGCGTTGTATTGTTGGGGCCGACACTGATGTAATGGCATCCATCTATAGGCTTGTAAGTTATTAAAACGACCTAGTAAGCGTCCTGATATATGGCCAAAGCGTCTACGTAAGTAACCTCACGAGGGTTATTCACCAACAAACGTTGCTGCTCCATCGCATCATTTGCCAGCATGGGTAACTGGTCGCTAGTAATTTTCATATCCCGCAACCGGCTTGGTAGCCCCAGCGTCTCTATAAGGCGTTCGAGGGAACTGATTAATGCCTGCGTCATGGCTTCAGCGGACCCTGTGGAAATACTGGGATCGATAATCTGCGCCAGTTCCGCGTATTGCTCCGCGGCTGCCGACGCATTGAACCGCATCACATGAGGGAGTACGAGCGAATTGCTCAGTCCATGAGGAATATGAAAGTGTCCTCCTAGCGGGTATGCCAGCGCATGGACCGCAGCAACGGGTGCATTAGCAAAGGCCTGCCCCGCCAACATAGATCCCAGGAGCATATTCTCTCGTGCCTCTATCTGATCACCATGATGTACAGCAGTCTTAATATTCGTCGACAGCAGCGCCAGCGCTTGCCGAGACAGGCTATCTGACAACGGGTTTTTCTTGTGCTTACTGGTATAGGCCTCAATCGCATGAATCATTGCATCTATACCTGTAGCCGCCGTCACGGATGGGGGTAACCTCATCGTCAAATCTACGTCCAGCAGTGCGACATCGGGTAATAATAGCGGCGAGACCACCCCTTTTTTGGTACTGCTCCCCGTTGTAATAATTGATATCGGCGTCACTTCAGATCCGGTTCCTGAGGTCGTCGGCACTTGTATCAACGGTAACCGCTTCCCTTTCGCCAATCCAACACCATACACCTGCTCCAGTGATTGCTCGGATTCCGCCAGCAATGCGACGAGCTTGGCGACATCCCTGTCTCTTATACACATCT
>SDWN01000683.1 GCA_004195305.1 Neptunomonas sp.
AGATGTGTATAAGAGACAGGGATTCTAGTTTCTTTCAAGAAACTTAAATCCATTGGTATAACTCCACCTTCTCCTTGGATTGGTTCTATAAATATTGCACAAGTGTGTTCATTTATTTTACTAGTCAAGTCATCAATATCATTTGCTATTACCATTTTTGTTTGTCCCAATAACTTCTCTTGAAAAACTAAAACAAGCAGCACTAAACCAAGAACACTGGAATGATCACATTTCTCAATGTTGGGCCCCACAACTATACTTGTTTACAAAAGAGACTATACTTTCAGATTCAGATTTTCATGCACGAATGTTTGCACCTGCTTTAGGAATTACAGAAGATCCCGCCACAGGCTCAGCTGCTGCTGCACTTGCTGGATACGCAGATTCAGATCGGCCATCTCCTGTGCGAATTCCAACTGCTTTCTCTGACTACGCGCCTGGCGCTGCTGCAATTCATCCCGGCTTTGCGGCAAGCGATCTTCAGCAGCTTCTCGTTGTTGCGACTCCTTTTCCTCTACCTCCTTTTCTGCAATCTCATTACCTGCCAGCTGCTGCTCTGCCGCTTGCCCCTGCTCGGTTTTTCCTGCAGGGCTGGTTTGTTCTGACGCCTGCTGCTCATTCCGATTCAATTCGGCCTGCGCATCGATTAATTGCGCTCTCGCCTGAGCCGCGACTCGCAGATCCTGCGGCGAGGGGTTTGCAGGAGCCAGAGCCGCTTGCAATACCGTCCGGGCATTCTGGATGCTGGTTTCAGGATCAGCCGATCTGGAGGTATTGATGCCGACCTCTCCCGCGGTGGCATAAAGCTGACCATCGGGACCACGGGTATAGCTATAACTAGGTGATCCGGTAAGCCCTCCTCCTGCCGCAGCATGAGCCGCTTCGTGATTTCTGACCTCTCGATCACGCTGAGCTAATTGACGCACCTGAGCCTGAACTTGCTGATCCGACTCGATAGATTCGGCCGAAGACAGGCGGGATGACGGTGTTGTAACAGACTGAGTAGCAGACTGAGTAGCGGACTGAGTAGCGGAGCCTGGGGGTAAACCTCTGTTGTCACTCTGACGGACCTGATCGGGATTGAGCGGATCATTGATACGACTGATTGACGAATTAGCAACCGAGCTGGAGGGCTGACCTGGCGCTGAATCGACGCTGATGCCTGATGGTTGAATGGTTGTTTCAGACGTAGCCAGAGCCCCGGATATCACCGCAGAGACAGACGGAGACGGAGCCCTTAATGGGTAAATCGGGTTACTGGCGTGGCCGACATTCATTGCGCTCCCCCCGATACAGGCTACGCAAACGTATTAACATTCAGCCCAAGCGAAGTGCCGAGAGTTTCATCTGCACTCTGTACCCTCTTGGTCTGAATAGCCGCCTCTTGCGGATCCGCGACCTGATTCACGCTTTGCACAGAAGGCTGTACCGCCTCACTAGCGCCTGAGCGGCCCGTTAGCTGTGAACTGTTTTCAGGTGACTGGATTCCGCCGATAGAAGCGGGTTCCTTGCGCGAGCCATCGATGTTTTGAGCGCTATTGCTAAGAATTGCCTGAGCCGACGCTGAAAAGGATGGTATCTGCATGACGAACCCCTCATGTATTGCCTGTAACTGGCCAAAGTATACGTCGAGATATGGAAGCAGTTCAATTTTTGTTCAATAAATACGCTAACGATCGCTCAAAAGCTTGCGCTGCATCATTAACACTAGCATCTGCCAGGTATGGGATTTCGGCCAACAAAGGGGCTCTGAGTAATGATTTAAGAGTATCGAGGTTTTCCTGGTAGCAACTCATCGCCGGATCTATCCGGTTCGCGATCCACCCAGCCAACGGCAAGCCGTCTGCAGCCACGGCCTCTGCCGTTAGCAACGCATGGTTGAGGCAACCCAAGCGCATCCCCACCACCAGTATCACCGGCAATTTGAGCTCCTGAGCAAGGTCTGCCAGGGTTTCGCTACGATTCAGAGGCACTCGCCAGCCGCCAGCACCTTCGACCAACACTAAATCAGCAGAGGTCATCAACGCCCCCCGGCAATAACCCGCCAAGCGACTGACGTTGACGTTTTTCCCTTCACGCTGGGCGGCTATATGGGGCGCAATCGGCTCTTGCAGCAATACCGGATTAACCTGCGCATAGCTTAACTTGACCGAGCTGTGCTGCATCAGCAGCAACGCATCCTGATTGCCCGCGCCGGTAGCGGATTCTTCGGCCCCTGCGGCTATAGGCTTCAGACCAAAGCTGCGCAGACCGCGGCGCTCAGCCGCCAGCAACAGGGCCGCTGCGGAAAAAGTTTTACCGACATCAGTATCGGTACCGGTAATAAAATAACGTGCTGCCACTGTGCATCCTGCTTGGTTATTGGTTACTGGTTACTTGGATTGAAAAAACCCGGACCCTAACAACGCTGGAGCCGGTAATAGTAGACCTGGTAGGTCGCAGGGATTTTTCCCTGGTCATCACGTAGCGCCTCATAGGCGCTTCGGAATGCTTTAACCCGCTCACGCCCGGAAAGGCCGATCTGCCTACCGGGGTTTAGATTATGCGCACCCAGCCCTTTAAGCTCATCGGTCAGCTGCTTGAGCCGCTCAAACTGCAGCACGATACGGCGCTGCTCGAAAACCTCAATCGTAAATCCAGCGCTGAACGCCGACTCAATTCGCTGCTGTGATTCAAACTGATTAACATGTTGATAGCGATCAACCGCTGCCCAGGCTTGGCGTAACTCTCCCAGAGTCTCCGGACCCAAGGTAGCAATTAACGCACGCGCCCCGGGGCGCAACACCCTGGCAAGTTCTGCAAACAACCGCTCCGGACTCTGGCACCACTGAATCGCCAAACTGCTATACAGACCGTCGAGACAACTATCCGCCAAGGGCAACTGCTCGGCATCCGCACAGAGGTAATTAATATCTGGGTGCGGCCGGGTCCTACGGGCAAAATTGAGCATCCCCTGAGCCAGGTCCAACGCCACCACTCGCGTATCGGGCAACTGCGCCAACGGCAGGGAGAAGTAGCCCGTACCCGAGCCGAGATCCAGCAACTGCCCATGCCAACCCTCGGGGCTCAGTTGCAGCAACCGCTGGCCCACCTCGCGCTGCAGCCCCGCGACCGAATCATAACTGGTCGCAGCGCGACTGAATGAACCCGCCACCAAGCGCTTATTCATCACCTCAGTAGCAATCCGCGGTGATTCCAAACCGGTCATGGATTCACTCCTGAGCCCTGCCCCTGAATCCAGCCAACAACGGCCTGAGTGACCGCCTGTTCGGCAGTGATAAAAGCCACATGACCCGCGCTATCGATCAGCTGCGCATCCTTTTTCAGCAGCGACTGTAC
>SDWN01000684.1 GCA_004195305.1 Neptunomonas sp.
GTTGATACCAATCGACCATCGCCTCCACATCCTCGCATACTTCGGCGTTACCGATCATTTCCAGGCCACACTCTCCTGCCGGTGCATGGGTAAACTCCTGGACCTTGAAGTATTCGTCGGTGTATTCCATCACCTCGATCCAACGTCCCTCCGGATCATGTACGACGAAACCGTCATAGGTCGGAAACTCTTCAAACGGCATCACCTCGGTGGCACCGTTGGCCAGCAATTGATCCATCGACGCCCGGGCATCACTGGTTAACCAGCAGATATGGTTGTAGCCGCGACCGTGCTCCGCCCACCAGTTGCGTTCGTACTCAAACTGAAACGGCGGTGCCTCGATCTGGATCTGAAACGCTGCACCACCACAACCCATAAAGGTGTAATCGGAGTGCCCCTCACCGGTGACATGAAACACCGCACCGGAGAAATAGTTGGTAATCCCATGATGCCAGCGCAGATAAGGCCAGACATTGTCGCGCGGCTTATCATCGTAGATGCAAAGGTGGTGGATGCTGTAATCGAGTGTTTGGGCGCTCTTCATATTAGGGTACTCCGCTGGGTCGCCAATAAAGGGTTATTGATGGCTACCAAGATTACCGACCCTAGCGCCAGAAAAAATGAGGTATGCGGCCAACAGGGATGCCAATTCAGGCCAAGTAGTAAAACAGCGAGGTATGCAGGCGGGGTGAGATCAATAGAATGGAGTTAAGGTGTTGGCCATTAAGCCAAGATGAAAATCCCTTAGATGCAAGGCATCCTGGTTTTTTTGAGCGCGAGATGCTGTGTAGATGTGATCTGCGCAGTTCTATCAATCCTTGATAGTGGATCAAACGCATATTGCGTGAGTTTGCTGAATCAATACAAGCGGGTATAACTCCTTCTTCGCTTGGATCCTGTCTTATTATGTTGCTATAAGGACAAAAAAAGGGCCCCATAGGGACCCAAAGATACGCGAACCACATTAGCCATAACCGGAGAAAAGGCTTTCGCGTAATTAATGATAGCGAAGCGTTAAACTTCTGAACGCCCCAGCAAGCGCAGTACTCGGTTAAGTTTATCTTTGCCGCCGATACTGTCGTAGAACTTCGGCCAAACCGCTTGGGTAGCCTTTTCGATCCACTCCTTTTCACCGTTGGCAGGATCATCGATCTGCATGCCTTTGGATACCAAGTCCTTCTTGATGACCGCCTCGCTCTCACGCAGGTAGGTTGCGCTGTGCTTGGTCGCCGCGTTACCCGCCTCTATGATCGCCTGTTGGACCTTGGGCGACTGGTCCTGAAATACCGATTCACTGACGATCAGCGGTTCGATCGAGAAGATATAACGCACATTGGTAATGTACTTCTGCACCTCATAGAACTTCATCGAATGGATCGTCATATACGGGTTATCCTGACCATCAACCACCTGCTGCTGCAACGCAGTGAAGGTCTCGGCCCAAGACATCGGTGTTGGATTGATCCCCCACGCTTTATAGGTGTCGATCATGATTTCGTTCTTGGGGACACGCACCACCACGCCTTGCAGGTCCGCCAACGTCTTAATCGGTTTTTTCGAATTGGAAAGCACCCGGAAGCCTGAATAGGTCCAACCGATAATCCGCACACCGGCATCTCGCACCGTGTTTTCCACCAGCTCCTGACCCACCTCTCCCTGCGTCAGTTCGACCGCTTCATCCAGGCTCTGAATGACATAAGGCAGGGTAAACACACCAACGGAAGGAGAAAAAGGGGTGATGTTGTTGATCGCCAGAATCGAGAAATCCAAGGTCCCCATCGACGCATCGTTGACGGTATCCTGCTCGCTACCGAGCTGGCCGTTGACGAACAGTTTGGCCTTGTGTTTACCTCCAGTCTTTTGCTTGAAGACCTCGGAAAACTTTTTACCCAGCTCGTGCTGAGGGCTGCCTCCGGCATCACCGACCGCTACCTTGAAGGTCTTGGCCTCTGTCATCAGGCTCAGACCTGCGCCGAACATTACGGCAGTAGATACGGAAAGTACTTTTGCGATCTTATTTTTGTATTTCATTAGCATCTCCAGTGGGACTATTTGCTCGAAAGAGCGGGTTGAGTTGAGGTTGAAATTAAAACGAAAGGGGCCTGAATCAGTGGCGGCTTAGGGCCGAAAGCGCCACTAAAACAATGGTCAAGCTCCCTGCTTTAGCAGAGCCTTGGGGCCCTACTATCAGGCAAGACGCCACGGCAATTCGAATAACGCGCTAGTACGGATCCGCCAATACCCAGACGACTTCGGTCTCTTCTTCTGAGGGATTACGTACCAGGTGCGGCTCGTCGCCGCTGATCGTGAAACTATCGCCGGCGTTGAGCAGGAATACCCTTGCGCCGATGGTTAATTCCAGGGTGCCCGTTTTCACATAACCGCCCTCCTCTCCCTTACGTTGCCGCGGCTCCTTACCGCCACTCGCTCCAGGTTCGAAGGTGGTTAGAATCATCTGCAGCTGGCCACTCAGGCGTGGAGATAACAGCTCCTCACGGATACCCATCCCCGAGTAATTCAAGGTCCGGCGTGATTCACGGCGCACAACAAAATCCTGTTCGTCGGCGGGCGCTTTACTATCACCATGAAAAAACCAGCTAATTTGAACATCCAGGGCGCTGCTGATGGCCTGCAAAACAGGGATGGGTAACGCCGACACACCGCGTTCAACCTGGCTAAGGTACCCGACCGATTTGTTGACCTTCTTGGCCAAGACGGCAAGCGAAACACGCCTCGACTTACGCAAGTCACGAATTTGACGACCAATGCGAAGGTTGTTGGGATCCAGGGTTATATCAACGGTCGGAGCTTCAATGCTGTGCTCGGCAACGTTAGCCATTGTCGGATGTCCTGCTCAATAAAGGCCAAAGAAATATATAAGCCTGATCATACCAACACAAAACACCCCAAACAATCATACGGGTGAAATATAACTGATAATTTTCACACAGACATTGGGTTATTACTCGTACGGAAACGATGGCTACGCCCTGAAACAGGAAACCTTAAGCTCTAAGAGGAGCGGGGGTTTTTACGACGATACCAATAGCACTAATGGCTAAGACTGATCTCAACCATCAGGTTGGGCAGGAGTTCTTCCAGCCGTTCCTGAAGCACATCGATCACCACCTCGGCAGGTACCCACAAGTCGGCCTCGACCTTAAACAGTTGCTCGGCAGACATCGACGCGCTGACCACCTCTGTCTTGAGTTTGTAGACACTAATATCGCTCGACGCCAGGACCTGTGAAATATGGCGCAATATTCCCGGCTCATCATGACCGATCATATCCAGCGACATAGCCTGTCCTTCCGGTCGAGACACCGCGCTCGGGTCGGTCTCGACAATAACCTTTAGCCCTTTGGACTCTAAACGATTAAGAGCAGTGAG
>SDWN01000904.1 GCA_004195305.1 Neptunomonas sp.
TGCGCCACTGCGACATCCAATCAAACAAGCTGAGATCGCAATCAAAGTCAGCACTGCTGTCTTGCGGGCAGTAACCGATGACCGCATTTTCGGACCATTTGATCACGCCCGTATTGGCTTTGATCTCATCGATCAGGCAGCGCAGGAAGGTGGTTTTGCCGGCGCCGTTGGCACCGATTACCGCCAGTTTGGCACCGGCTTCGATCACCAGCGAACTCTGTTCGGAGAAATGACGCGACATCGTCATCCCCAACGCGAAATCGATCTCGCGGCCATCGCGGGTCCGCACCTTGCCTTGAGCCTGAAATGCAGTCTGTTCGAACTCTTCGTTGATTCGGTGGCTCTGGTAGCGCATGCCGATCTCGGTTGACCCGGAGTCTAACTCGGGGCTGGCTTCCGGCGGCTGTTCGGTTGGTGGTGAGGTTTGATTTGAGCGGCTGACAGACAGATCGCTGGCGCTGCTTATCTTGATCGTCTTACCGATCATCCGTTCCAAAATCGACTTGATCAGCTGGGTGCGTGGGTCGAGAACAGGTTGGTCGGCATCACCGGTGGCTGACGCGGCATTGCTGCTGACACCGCTGATTGGCCGCCTGGTGGTTAATATCGATTGTTGCTCTGGCGCAGTGGGGGCTGACTCAGAGCGCAGTTGTGCCGCGTGCTGCTGAGCCAACTCGGCTACTAACAATGGGTCTTGGCGGTTGACGCGGGTGGCCATCACTTCTGCCGACTGTTGCCGCTGGTCACGGCTGACCTCAACCGAGGCTCGCAGATTGCCCTGTTGATCGACCTGGAAAAGCTGTAGCGATTGCTGTTGCTGTTGTCGCCGGGTGGCTAGGTGCTGAGCGGACAGGGAGACGCTGCTGTTATCGATAATCATGACTACCTCACGTAGGTAGCGGATGCTACCGGGTGTAATTCAGGTTATCGGCAGAGGTATAGGGTTGTTTAATTTTTGATCATTTTTGGTCTATGGGCATACCGGTCATGCATTACCGAGACCTTCGCGCCGGTGATCATTGCAACCGGTTGCTATTAACCCGGCGGGTTAATAGGAGACGCAAGGATGCGTCAACATGGGTCGAAGACCCATGCGAGCCCCAGAAAATCGAGCAGTTCCATGCACTGCGGCAGCAATTTTTGGGGAAAGAGCAGGGGCGATGGACAGATAGGTATGGAACCTATTTGACCACCTGGTTAATAGTATCGGTTGTGCCTGCGATCAGGACATATCAGGGTCATACCATTGACACCTACCTCCATGAGTGTCCCATGGTGCTGGCGTCTATTCTCGTGAGTTCGAGAGCGCAATGGACGTGGATTTCGACGTGCCGAATCGTTCCGTAGGAAGTGAGGGTGCCGGCAACCGCTGGCAGGCCATCCGGTTGAACAAATGGGTTACACTCAGGTCTATAGCGTACGTAACGGCATTGCCCGCTGGATCAGTGATAAACTGCCGGTTACGCGCTAACAAACCAAATTTGAGACCTAATATGACAAGCCCCTCCGCTACAACCCCCGCGCATAAACCTCGCCCGCTTATTGATATGCTGATCAGTATCGTTATCCCCTCCGTCATCTTGATGAAATTCAGCGGTGAAGAGGATTTCGGTGCCAGCGGAGGGCTCATCATCGCACTTGCGCTACCGCTGAGCTGGGGGCTGTTTGAGTTAGTCAAATACCGCAAATTCAACTTTATCGCCTTACTGGGAATGGTCAGCGTGCTGCTCACCGGCGGTATCGGTCTGCTCAAGCTCGATCCCCAGTGGCTGGCCGTCAAGGAGGCCGCTATCCCCGCATTCATCGGCATTGCGGTACTGATCTCCACCCGCACTCGCTACCCGCTGATCAAAACCCTACTGTTGAATCCCGCCGTGATGGATATCGAGAAGATCAATCAGAAGCTCGACCAGCAGAACAAGACCAGCGCATTCGATGATAGCCTGCTAAAGGCGACCTACTTTCTAAGCGGCACCTTTTTCTTCTCTGCCGTGATGAACTACATCCTGGCCAAGTGGATAGTCACCAGCCCGGCGGGCAGTAGCGCTTTTAACGAAGAGCTTGGACGACTGACCCTACTCAGCTATCCGATGATCGCCATCCCCTCAATGCTGATGATGATGGGTGTTCTGTACTTCCTGTGGCGCACCATCCGAGATATGACCGGGTTTAAACTGGAAGAGATATTAGTTGGCGCACCGCTCGAAAAAGATTAAGCCGATAGCGGGGTCATTCGGTCGATCATCGTAGCATTTGGTTGCTACGATGATCGACCTGACGCCGCGGCAGAGTACTCGCCTGGTGCATGTGAGTAGCCGTTTTTCCAAGCAGCTACAGGCGGTGACCGATGCACAGTTTGGTACTCGGGGCATGGTGGCCAGTAGTGATGTGAGGGTTGTTGGGGGGCAAGGGCCTGTTTATCTCAGTATCGACCATCGTCATCTTAAACCTTTAGTGGCGATGATTTAGGGTCAGGCGCCCGATGCCTACGTCACCGTGGCCGGTGGGGCTGAGACGATGGGCAGTCGCTAACGCCAGAGACAGGTGCCCGGCAGTGATGATGGGCTGCTCAAGACGATAAAAAAGCCGATCTGTAGATGCCTACAGATCGGCTTTTTTATGCTCTGTTGGCGTATTTTTAGGCGTATTAGTGTCTGTTGGAGAGGATTTAAGAAAACGCAGCTCCGCATTGAGATGCTGAATGCCCCTAGTCTTTAAAAGTGAATAGTATTCATTTTCGTTGTTGATGAGCCCTGTCGCAAATCACGTTTTGAATGATTTGGTAGCGTGCTTTTGGTTCCCTGAAAAAATTAAACGGCTGTTTTAAATGGCTTGTTCGAGGGGCCGTAGTAGTGGTAATCTTTGCTTCGATTCTTGTCGAAATGGCGTTAGACAGGGGTTGCAGAGCTAGCCCGTTATCGACGTGGCATAGGCTTTGCACTGGATGACTTAACCCAACCTGGACGGGTAGTAATTGCGGTTCGTAAACATGGAACTGGATGTCTGTTATGGGTTGTATGAAAAATAATAATAAAGCGCGTTTCAGTTTTAATTTTTTCTTGACGTTGTTGCTGTTGCTGGAAGGCGTGTCGATACCCCTCATGGCAGCGGAAGACCCCTTGGTGATGGGTGTTTTTCCTCGCCGCAACGCCACGCTGACGACCCGGCTGTTTACGCCGATGGCTGAGTACCTGCGTCAGCAGCTTGGGCGTGAGGTGACGCTGGTTACCGCTAAAGATTTTCCCTCTTTCTGGCGCGGTGTCACCGACCGTACTTACGACATCGTTCACTACAACCAATATCATTACATCATCTCCGCTGACGCCTACCAGGTGATCGCGCATAACAAGGAGTTTGGCCGCAGCGATGTGGCGGGGGCGCTGTATGT
>SDWN01000906.1 GCA_004195305.1 Neptunomonas sp.
AGATGTGTATAAGAGACAGGCTTAACTATAAGCCCAGCGTCGATATCACTTTCGGTTCAGCGGCTAAGGCCTATGCTAACCAGGTGCTGGGTATCGTTTTAACCGGTATGGGCGCTGATGGTCGCGATGGCGCGCGGATGCTCAAGACCAGCGGTTCGATGATCTGGTCTCAAAGTGAGCTAAGCTGCGTGATTTATGGCATGCCAAAGGCGATTGCTGAGGCGAAGCTTTCGGACCTCGTTGTCGATCTGGATAATGTCAGTAGTTATCTGTTGTCGGTGCTGGGGCGCTGATGGATCGTCTTAGTCTGCTAGGTATTTTGCTGGTTCTGGGGGCTATCTTTGGTGGCCAGATGGTTGATGGTGGCCAGCTCGATACGCTGCTTAATGGCGCGGCTGCTATCATCGTTTTTGGCGGTACCCTGGGGGCTGGCTTATTGCAATTTTCGCTGCCTGAAGCGCGCCGGGCTGTGCATATGCTTAGTTGGGTTTTTTCGCCCCCAGCGCTTAACTTTGCCCAGGGTGCGGAGAAACTGGTTGGCTGGAGTATGCAGTCGCGGCGTTTTGGTTTGATCGGATTAGAGCGACAAGCCGAGCTTGAGCAGGACCTGTTTCTGCGCAAGGGGTTACAGTTGATCGCCGACGGTGTTGAGAAAGAGACGATCCGCGACATCATGGAGATCGAGTTGAATATTCGCGAGCAGCGTGATCTGCAAGCGGCTCGGGTGTTCGAGAGTATGGGGGGGTATGCGCCTACCATCGGTATTATCGGTGCGGTGCTGGGGTTGATTCATGTGATGAGCAATCTTGCTGATCCCGAAACCCTGGGCAGCGGGATCGCGACCGCATTCGTCGCGACGGTGTATGGGGTTGGTATAGCCAACCTGGTGCTGCTGCCGATTGCAGGCAAGTTAAGGTCGATCATTCATTTGCGTTATCAGTACCATGAGATGATGCTCGAGGGGTTTTTATCGGTTGTACAGGGGCATAATCCTGCGGCTATACGGTTGCGCTTGGAAAGTTACCTCAAGTAAGGGTGGATTAAATGGCCAGGCGATTTCAAGGGCGAGAACCCCAGGTTGGTAGTGATCGATGGATCGTTTCCTATGCCGATTTTATTACCCTGCTGCTGGCCTTTTTCGTAGTGATGTACTCTATATCCTCGGTCAATGAGGGTAAGTATCGGGTGTTGTCTGATGCGTTATCCGGCATCTTTCTTGGCCCTGAGCGCAGTTTTGATCCGGTACCGGTCGGCGATCTTTCGCTGCGCCAGCCTAACCGCGATATCGGCTTGTTGGATCAGTCGCCTGAGTTGCAACCGGGTCGGATCGAACCGGTCGCGGACGACGCTCAGGCATTGGTGCAGATCCAGTCCGACGCCAAGGCACGTTTTCAGGAGCTGATCGCAGATGGCGAGTTATCGATATCGGCGAATAAATTGTGGATCGAGATCGAGATCGGTTCGGGGGTGCTGTTTGCAAGCGGCAGCGCCACGCCCAGTTTGAGAGCTGATCCGCTTTTAGAGGCGCTGGCTACCTTGCTGAAGCCGTATCCGAACCCGCTACACGTCGAAGGCTATACCGATAATCAGCCGATCCAGAGCAAACTGTATCCGTCTAACTGGGAGCTGTCGGCAGCGCGTGCGGCTGGCGTGGTGCGGATGCTGGCGCACTTCGGGGTTGAACCGGAGCGCATGGCGGCGGTGGGTTATGCCCAGTATCAGCCAACGGTCAGCAATCTCAGTGCCAGAGGTCGGAGCAAAAACCGCCGGGTGGTGATCATTGTTTCTCGTGATGCCGGGGTGCAGCGAGCACTATCGGGCCACGGCAGTGGCTTCATCAGCGAGGATGCGGTGGAGACTATTTTGCAACAGCGCCGAGAGATCTCTGAGGCCGCCGTCGCCAAGCCGGAAGTGCAACGTATTGAAACTGAATCGGGTGGCCTATTATTCACTCGTGGCGAATCACAATAACCTACGTAAGGGGAGCAGCGGGTGCATATCTGGGCAGTAGCCAATCAGAAGGGCGGAGTGGGGAAGACGACAACAGTCGTCACCCTGGCTGGCTTGTTGGCAGATCAGGGGTTGGACGTATTGCTGCTCGACCTTGATCCGCACGGCTCCTTGACCAGTTATTTTCGCTACGACCCGGATGCTTTGGAGCGGTCCGCTTATGATCTGTTTGAGCCCTCGGTCACCTCGGCAGAACAGGTCGAACGGTTGTTAGTCGATACCAGTCATGCGCGTATCACCCTGATTCCGGCATCAACCGCGATGGCGACGCTGGAGCGTAAATCGATTGGCAGCGAGGGCATGGGATTAGTAGTTTCCCGGGCCTTGGCGCATCTGTGGGACCGGTTTGATTATGTATTGATCGATAGTCCGCCGGTATTGGGGGTGTTGATGGTTAATGCGTTGGCCGCCTGCAAGAGGCTGATTGTGCCGGTACAAACGGAGTTTTTGGCTATCAAAGGGCTAGAGCGGATGGTGCGCACCTTAGCGATGATCAACCGTGCCCGCAGCGAGAAGCTGCAGTACCATATATTACCCACATTTTTTGACCGTCGTACCCAGGCTTCGGTGCAGAGTTTACGCTTGATCAAACAGACCTATCCCGATCAGATCGCGCATGCGATTGTTCCGGTGGATACCAAGTTCCGTAATGCCAGTGCCGTAGGTGTGGTGCCATCGGTTATGGATCCCGCAACCCACGGTGTGCGGGCATACAGTATGCTGCTGCGTTGGCTGCAGCAGCAGGAGCAGCAACTGACGCTGCAGCAATCCAGAGCGCAGATCTTAACTAAGTGATAGTGGCATTGTTATGAACCCGAGTAGTCGTTCTCCTGCCCCTCAGGCACTGCAGGGCACGCCGGTTGCCGTTACGGCCACAATCGCGCCGCAGCGGGCAGTGCAGGACTATCTCAATGCGTTGCTGCAGGATGCGACCTCACTGGCTCATGCCGAAGATGCGCCTGTAGTCTCAGATGTAGCTGTCGTCTCAGATGCAGCTGTAGTCGCAGATGTGGCTGTCGTCTCAGATGTAGCCGTAGTCGCAGATGTAGCTGTAGCCTCAGATGTCGCTGTCGTCTCAGATGTGGCTGTAGTCGCAGATGTAGCTGTAGTCGCAGATGTCGCTAAAGTCGACACTGCGCCGGTAGCTATTGCGGTACCTGAGTTAGCATCCGACTTAGCGGCTGAGGCTACAGAGCAGCTCAGCCCCGCAGAGAGTTGGAGTAATGGCCGTCCCGCCTGGGCTCAGCAGCGTTTTCAGTGTCTATTATTTAAGGTCGCGGGTTTAACCCTGGCTGTGCCTCTGGTCGAGTTGGGAGGGGTT
>SDWN01000211.1 GCA_004195305.1 Neptunomonas sp.
ATCCTTGTGGGTCGGTCTAAAATTGCTCCTGCATTTCAGACACTTCCCACATCCTTGTGGGTCGGGCTTCAGCCTGACGCAGGCAGCACCCTGATCGAAAACAACCCAAACCCACGAAGGAATATTGGTTTTTTTGGGTGCGTCATCCCGACATAGATAACCCCCTGAGGGTTCTGTCAGAATGAAACCGACCCACAGGGATAATGCGGGAAGTGTCTTACATACAGAAGAAATTTCAGCCAGACTTACAGGGATAATAAAAGAATAGATCGGCTGCATCGTGGCTGAGCTTTGTGGGTAATCAGGACAAAAGATGTAGCACGATAAAATCCCGCCTGTGAATCACCGGCGGGAGCAAACAACGGCTAAATGTTACAGCTGCTCAACATCAAAACTCAGATCCGGATTAACATCGGCATCGTAGTCGACGCCATCAAGACCAAAACCAAACAGCTTCAGAAACTCTTCCTTATAGCCTTGGTAGTCGGTCAGTTCACGCAGGTTTTCGGTTGTCACCTGGGGCCAGATTTTCTGGCAGGCATCCTGCACTTCGTCGCGCAGTTCCCAGTCATCCAGACGGATACGGTTGCTGTCATCGGTCGCCGCTGCAGAGCCGTCAGCCTTGTACAGCTGTGTTCGGAACAGGCGTTCGATCTGCTCCATGCAGCCCTCGTGAAGGCCTTTCTCTTTCATGACTTTGAAGGCCATGGCGATATACAGCGGCATCACCGGAATCGCAGAGCTAGCCTGAGTCACGACACTTTTCAGTACCGCCACATTCGCAGAGCCGCCCTTGGCGCCGAGGCGCTGATCGATCTCTCCGGCAGCCCGATCCAGATCCATCTTGGCCTTGCCCAGAGCACCGTCCCAATAGATTGGCCAAGTAATTTCGGTGCCGATGTAGCTGTAAGAGACCGAACGACAGCCGTCTGCCAATACACCGGCTTTATCCAGCGCATCGATCCACAGCTCCCAATCCTGCCCGCCCATCACGGTAACAGTATCGGCAATCTCCTGCTCGGTCGCAGGCTCCACCTCGGTATCGATAATACAGTCTTTGTTGGTATCCACGGCGGTAGCACGGTACACCTCGCCAATCGGCTTGAGGCACGAGCGTATCACTTCACCCGTATCAGGTAGCTTACGCACCGGCGAGGCCAGCGAGTAAACCACCATATCCACCTGCCCCAGATCGGCTTTAATCAGATCGATAACCTTCTGCTTGGCCTCATGCGAGAACGCATCGCCGTTAACACTTTTCGAGTAGAGGCCTTTTGCTTTAGCCGCCTTGTCGAAAGCAGCAGAGTTGTACCAACCGGCCGTGCCCGGCTTCTTTTCAGTGCCGGGTTTTTCGAAAAACACCCCGATCGTACCGGCACCAGAACCAAAGGCCGCCTCGATGCGCGAGCACAGCCCATAGCCGCTGGATGAGCCGATGACTAAGACTCGCTTCGGGCCGTTAGCCAGCACACCCTTGGATTGGGTGTAGGCAATTTGTTGCTGAACATTGACATCACAGCCAACGGGATGAGAGGTGATGCAGATAAAACCGCGCGTTTTTGGTTTGATAATCACTGTCAGACCCGACCTTATAGTAAATAATGGAGTGTTTGATGATTGCGTGCTTACTGAAAGAGCATGAGCGAATTATACCCGTATGCGGCACAAAAGTGCGAAACTCGATCATCGCCTCCGCTCAGGAGGCTGCGGGCTGCAAAAATCATAGACCGAGCATCTTATCTAACAACGCCAGATCAAAAACCTGCTCCAGCGAATCCGCCAGGCGGTCTATCCCCTGCTCCTGCACTAGCGCTATATCGACCTGACTCTCAACCCGCAACCCGGCCCACTCCAGCAGCGCCTGACCCGCATCGGGGTGGTCGAACAAGCCATGCAGATAGGTGCCCTGAATCTGACCATCAGCCGAGCGAGCGCCATCCGCATGCCCCGCAAGCTCGACCAACGGCCGCGCCAAGGCGGCACCCGAGCTGATACCAGCATGGATCTCATAACCGCAAATGGGCGCGGTGCGTGCGCCCAGTAGCAGCTGGCCCTCAACCTGACGCAACTGCTTATGGGGCTTCAGCGTGGTCTCGAAATCCAACAACCCCAACCCCGGATAACTCCTCGCCGGACCCTCGATCGCCTCGGGGTCATGGATCTGCGACCCGAGCATCTGGAACCCGCCACAGATCCCTAACAATTTGCCGCCATAGCGCAGATGCCGCTCGATCACCGCCTCCCACCCCTGCTGCCGCAGCCAGTCAAGATCGGCACCGACACTCTTGGAACCAGCCAGGATAATCAGGTCCGCTGGCGGCGGCGTCTGGCCGGGAGCGATAAACTGGATATCCACCTGCGGGTGCAAGCGCAGCGGATCAAAATCGGTATGATTGGAGATCCGCGGCGTCACCGGCACCACCACTTTCAGTAACGGTTTATCGACCAACGTAACAGAGCTCCAGGCCAGTGCATCCTCGGCCTCCAGATAGAGTCCGTGCAGATAGGGCACGACCCCCAGCACCGGTTTTCCGGTTCGTTGCTCCAACCAATCCAACCCCGACTGTAGCAGCGCGATATCACCCCGGAAACGGTTGATCACAAAGCCTTCCACCCGCGCCTGCTCGCTCGGTGACAGCAACTCGAGGGTGCCGACCAGATGCGCAAAAACTCCGCCACGATCGATATCGGCAACGATAATCACCGGACAATCGACCGTTTCGGCAAACCCCATATTGGCGATATCCCGATCACGCAGGTTGATCTCGGCTGGGCTCCCCGCGCCCTCGACGATGATCCAGTCGTACTGCTGCTCAAGCCGGGCATGTGAATCCAACACCGCCGCCATCGCCCGGGTTTTATAGTGGTGGTAATCAGACGCCTGCATATGCGCCAACGCCTTACCCTGAATTATCACCTGAGCCCCGGTATCGCTATTAGGCTTAAGCAGTACCGGATTCATATCGCTGTGCGGCTCCAAGCCACACGCCCGGGCCTGCGCCGCCTGGGCCCGACCGATCTCACCACCATCGACGGTCACCGCACTGTTGAGCGCCATATTCTGCGGTTTGAACGGAGCCACCGCCAAACCTCTGCGCTTGAGCAGGCGACAGATGCCGGTAACCAGGGCAGATTTACCGGCATCGGACGTGGTTCCTTGCACCATCAAAGTCGTTCTTTTCATTGTAAATTCCGTACGTAAACTGGGGCATGAGAACACTTGTGAATCCGCCGCTTGCCGATACCGTCACCGCGGCACGCAACCTCAAGCACGCGTTAAACAGGAGTAAGCAACAACCCCGAATGGATTGCGGATCCGGGCCAACGAGGACACTCTCGCTCAGTCGAAAACCTGCTCTTCGACCCTGTCGATCCG
>SDWN01000435.1 GCA_004195305.1 Neptunomonas sp.
GGCTGCATCATTGCTAACCTTGTCGCCACTATCAATATCAGGGCGTCATCAAAGATAGGCGGGGGTGACGAATGAAAGATCTAGTCACGCCAGAGGGGCAAGCCTGGGCTGATTACGTGGAGAGCAAAGACGCCAATCCATACCCATACGAGACCGAAGACCACAAGCGGTATGATGCGGCAATGGTCGAACTGAAGGAGGGGGCGAAGTGAATACTTGGGAGACGTTATCGCAGATAGACTGTAAGCCGAGAACGAAGAAAAAGGGCAATCTGTCTTATCTGTCGTGGACCTGGGCTTGGGCCGAGGTAATGAACAAATACCCAACAGCAAACTATGAGTTTGAGCCACCTGTGTTCTTCAGTGACTCATCATGCGAGGTCTGGGTAGCGGTAACCATTGAAGAGGTCACGCGGAAAATGTGGCTGCCGGTAATGGATAACAGGAATAACTCAGTATTGAATCCTAGCAGTCGGCAGATTGGGGACTGTCGTATGCGGTGCTTAACTAAGTGCCTGGCTATGTTCGGCCTTGGTCATCACATATACGCCGGTGAGGATATCCCGGACCAAGCACCGGTTGACCACTCGAAAATAATTGCGCAATACCAAGCGTGCGCTGACCAAGATGGTCGGAACGCAGTATGGGCGAACACAACTGAAGACCAGAAGACAGCTATCAACGGAGCGCCACAATGAATATTGCAATATTTGAGGAGATTACCACCGAAGAAGCCCTGCTAGCACTGGAAGCTGACGGCATTAAATACACTGGCCTATATTGCGATATGGACAACGCAAAAGAGCGCAAGTATGTAAAGGAAAGCGCCGCCTTGATTGCGGGACTAATCAAGAAGGTTGACCGGGCGAGGATTGATAAGGCAGCGGAGTATAAGGTATCAGTCGAGGGCCAAGCCAAAATCATCACAGAGCGGTTACAGACTGCCAACAAGCCTTTCTCTCTCCTGATTGACGCCCACAAGGAGAAGCGTGCGGCAGAGTTGGCTGCGGAGAAGGCAGAGCAAGAAGCACAAGCCCTGCGGATCCAGATCGAAGCCGATCACAACGAAGCTATCATGCTGGATAGATTCCGAGCTATCGAGTTTGCGGATCTGGAAAAGGAGCGCATTGATAACGAGAACCGCATCAAGGCTGAAGCCGCAGAAGAAGCCAATGATGCTAAATCACAGTTTTTATCAACCATGAGCCATGAGATCCGCACCCCGATGAACGGCATGCTGGGTATGATCCAATTACTCCAAGGTAGCGAGCTATCCGCAAGCCAGCATGAACATATTCGCGTTCTCCACGACGCGACCGATGCCTTACTGGAGACCTTTGACCATGTGCTCCAATACGGACGGTTGGTAGAAGGCGCCTATGTCACCAGACAGACCCCTTTCGCCTTGCACGAACTACTGCGCGATCTGATCACCTTGATGACCCCCATCGCCGATAACAAACAGCTGACCCTGACCCTGGACTACAGCCCTGAAACGTCCGACCTGTACGTTGGTGCGGCGGGGAGTCTCAGGCAGATCCTGACCAACCTGATCGCCAATGCGATCAAATTTACCGATAGCGGCTTTGTACAGCTGAGCGTCCGCTGTCAGGCCTGCAAGGATCACATGCAGCAGCTACGCTTTGAAGTCCGCGACTCCGGTATCGGTATCGCCCCCGAACTGCAGGAGCACATCTTCGACCGTTTTACCCAAGCCGACGCAACCATCACCCGCCGCTTTGGCGGTACCGGGCTGGGGTTGGCGATCTGCAAAGAGCTAGCGACAGCGTTAGAGGGAGAGATCGGGCTGACCAGCACACCGGGTAGCGGCAGCCAGTTCTGGCTGGAGTTGCCCTTAGCCGTGGGGCAACAACAGAGGCGGGCAGAATCAGAGACTGTTGACGAGATCAGCCCACCCCAGCAGATACTGCTGGTCGAGGATGTCGAGATCAACCAGCAGGTCGTGGTCGGGTTGCTGCAACAACAACGACATCAGATCACCATAGCCGCTGATGGCCATCAAGCGTTAGACCTGAGCCACAAGCAACGCTTCGACCTGATTCTGATGGATATGCACCTACCCGGCATCAGTGGATTGGATATCAGCAAACAGATCAAAGCGGACAAAAACTGCATTAATCAGAGCACACCCATTATCGCCCTGACCGCCAGCGTACGGCCGGAAGATATCCACCGTTACCTCAATGCCGGTCTGAACAGTGTGATCGCTAAACCGGTTAAAAAAGCCCAACTGTTACAGGCCGTCGCAAGCAAAGGTAACCCCGCGGAACCCCCTTCGCTGGACGCAGCAAAACCTCAAACCCTGTTTCTGGATAATTCGATACTGGATGCCCATCGGCAGGTATTGGGCGAGGCCAAGTTGAACGAACTGATGGCTGGTTTCTGCGCTGTCCACGCCGATCTCTGGCCCGCCCTGCAACGAAGCGTTGCCGCCAAGGACCGTTATGAGATCGCCCAAACCGCGCATAAGTTTGCGGGAGCCTGCGACACCATGGGCTTTGCCCAGGCCAGTCAATTATTGCGGGTGCTGGAGATAGCCGCAGAATCCGGCGAAATGGATAACACAGATCGGGTGCGAGACGAGCTTAACCGCGTGATGGCGCAGACAGTCCGCACGGCGAGAGAGTGGGGTGTATCCTAACCGACTCGGCAACCGCTCCGGCGTAGCGAGTAGATCAGTGTTAAGTCCGACAGACTCCTAGGAGGCTTTCAGGTGCGTATACCCGACAGTATTAGAGGCAGATTGTCCACAGGGACCGGTTTGCTGAATAGGTATCCTTGCCCGTAATCGCAACGGTAATGTTGGAGTAGTTTGAGTTGTTTGGCGGTCTCGATACCTTCGGCGACGACTTCCAACTGCAGCTTATGGGCCATGGATATGAGTGCCTGCACGATCTTCTTATCGCTGCGGTCTGTTGCCAGGTCGCGAATGAAGCTCTTGTCGATCTTCAACCTGTCAACCGGCAGGTATTTCAACAGGGCCAGTGAGGAGTAGCCGGTACCAAAGTCATCAATAGCGACGGTAATCCCCATCTCCTTGAGCTGTTCTAGGGTTTTGATCGCATCCTCTACGTCTTCCATGACACTTGTTTCAGTCACCTCAATCTCCAGAAACCGAGCATCCACGCCAGCAGACAGAACAATATCGCGGATGTTAACCAGCAACTCTGGTTCTCTAAACTGCTTGGGAGAGAGGTTTACCGAGATGCGACAGCGCAGCTTTGCTTCTGACTCAAACTGTTTGATCTGGTTGCACGCCTCCTCAATTACCCAGTAACCCACAGCAACAATCTTTCCGGTTTCCTCCGCCACCGCGATGAACTCGTCGGGATAAAGCAGCCCCCGTTCGGGGTGCTGCCAACGAATCAGGGCCTCGTAACCGCTCAGTTTTCCGGTCGATAGATCCATGATTGGCTGGTAGTGCAGAACGAACTGGCGCTGATTAATTGCGGCGCTGAGGTCTTCCTCCAACTGCAATTTGGTGACCGCTTCTGTCTGTAATGAGTTGTCGTAAAACCTGAAACTCCGCTTACCGTTCTTTTTAGCCGAATACATCGCCATATCAGCGTTGCTGAGAATGGATGGGACATCCGTGCCATCGACAGGGATCATGGTAATGCCCACCGATGTGGAAACCACGAAGGCCTTGCTCTCCAGGATGACCGGTTGCTCGATTGCGTGGATCAGCTTTTCAGCGATCTTGGAGACGTCCCGGATTGACTCAGGGTCCAGTAGCAGGATAGCGAATTCGTCCCCTCCAAGCCGGGCGACGAGGTCGCTGGATCTGACACAGCCATTGAGACGGTCTGCGACCTGGCGTAACAGGGAATCCCCTGCCTCATGCCCCATAGTGTCGTTCACCCGCTTGAAATCATCCAGATCCAGATACATCAGAGCCGCCGGTCTGCCGTAGCGCTCATATTCTTTAACAACCCTGCCCAGCTGTTCGCTCAGATTGCGCCGGTTAGCCAACTCCGTGAGGTGGTCATGATAGGCGAGACGTTCAAGCTCACGGGTTTTTTCATTAACAATCCGCCTCAGTTTATCCGGTTGCTTGAGCAGGATATAAACAATCCAGGCTGTCATCAGGCCAGCCAGTAAACTGGCAATATAACCGGTGGTCGAGCGCCATTTGGGCGTGGGGTCGGAGCGGCTCATAATGAGCTTCCAGGTGTCATCAGGCACCTTGATGAAAATCGAATAGCTATCTGTGGTGAGCGTTGTCGTAGAGCGGGAAAAAACCTCCTCCTTTTGTGTGCTCGGATTGACTCGGCTTAGCTGGTAGCTATAGCCTTTGCGTCCCTGAGGATCCAGCTCGGTGGCCTTAAGCAGGTCCTCAAGCCGGATCAGCGCGGACGCAAACCCCCAAAACTCTTCGCCAGCTGCAGTGGGCAGGAAAATCGGGGCTCTGCCAATGACGGCGATCCCACCCTGAATCAACTCAAAAGGGCCAGCCATGATAAAACGCAGCTCTTCGACCGCCTGCAAGGCTTTGTCTTTGCGACGCAGGTCGAGAAGAATATCGTGGCCTATCGCCTTGTTGTTACCTGCCAGGGGGTGAATGTGGCGAACGATCCCATTCGGAGCCAGTTGCAGGCTAGATACGCCGTCGATTGATGTCATGACGATGTCGGCGAAGCTTTCGAATCCATCGAACAGTCCCCGGTGCTGGCGCACGTTTTCTGCCAGTATGCGGGCTGCGGAAAGCGATCTCGCCAAGCGCTGTTCGATGGTCGAGGCCTGTCCATCGATCAGCTCGGTCATGTAAAAGCGCTGCTCCTTGCGGTAGAGCGCTTGGCCAAGGTGGGTCCAGAATGCACCTATGCCTGCAAAAAGCATAAATACGAGTAGACAAATGATTTCTCGCCTAGGTATGTTCACTGGATCCATCCGAGCCTTACGGCAATCGGGATTCCCTGATAAAGCTAACAGGGGACAACAAATTAACGCAACATACAAGCAACCCTGCGTAAAATAATAGCCAATAGGGGACAGACCACGGTTTAGTAAAACGCACCAAACTTGATCCCTTTGTTCCAAGGCTCTAGGGCAGGAGGGATTACCGAGTATTCTCGACGTTGGTCATTTATGGCATAGCTCCTCATCTGGTGAAGGGGCTACGAGTATGGATAGCGCGACTCTGCAAAAATTAACCTAATGCCATCTTAAAACAGGGCAGAGCCAAAAAGCGCAAGCGTCGTATTTACCGCAGAAATCGGCGCTCAAACACATCCACCCCTCGCTCCCGCCCGTTAATATCAGCGCTGTCTACGCCAACGGGCTAACCGTTTGCCTGATTCTGCCTCTTTATCAATATTCAACATGATTTGCAGCAAGCTTATCTCTCAACAGGAAAATAATTATGACCATTACCTATCGTGCCGCTGAAATACCAGCCGAAAAACTCGCTGAAAAGCTTCTCGAGCAACCGACTGCTGAATCATTATCCGGTGAAATCAAAACCCGCAGCCAAGTATTCTTCAATACCGAAGAGCAAAAAATAACATCCGGCACATGGGAGTGCGAGCCAGGCCGCTCTCGCTGGGAATTTACCACTCGCGGAGAAGTCATTCATGTATTGTCTGGACGAATGACAGTAGAACGCGATGGCGAAGAAGCGGTAGAACTAACCGCGGGCTCAAGCGCCGTATTTCCTGTCGGTTGGTGCGGTACTTGGACTGTGCACGAAACCTTGCGTAAAGTTTTCGTCATCTACGGCGCCTGAACGTCTAGCAGCCTGTTGGACTTAGCACTGATATAACTCTCGGTATTTCTGCCGGACAAGACCGCATTATAGGTCTGTCGCCTGACTTAACGGTGTAGAGTTTCCCTAATCTGTCCCGTTGAGTCAGAAGCCCCCCCCTAAGAGCGCTCCCTGCTCAGACTCGCCTTTCCCAGGCACGTAACCGTTACCCGTTTAGTAAATATCCGGAAGATTACGCTCGGTGTGCTGAGCTTCGCCTGTCCATGCAACAGGCTACCTGATTACCCACAAAGCTCAGCCATGATTCAGCCGATCATCTCGCGGTCCCGTTGGATGCGGTGAGCTTACAAACCGCATCAATAAAGAAGTAACACCTGCCCCCTTACCCTGCGCCTGATGTGGTTTGTGCCGCACTACATACTACCTGAGGACTTTGTATCAACTGTCTTTTGTCACCAACTGTTGGGGCGCTAGCCTGAATCTTGGAGCCACCGGGCTCCCGGCGATCTTATTATTTTTTAGCACAGCAACGGCGAAGAGATCGCCTGCAGGCAGGCTCCCACGGTGTGATCTGTGTGGACCTTGTGGGAGGCTGACCGAGAATAGACTGACCTACTGCGAATCCCTGCCCTTCTCACATCTTCTACAACAACTAACTCTTATATAGCCATGCAAAAACCCCGCTTCACCATCAAAAAGGTGAAGCGGGGCTGGGGCAATACCGCTAGTCCGCGACTGTGGCGCGATAAGCAACCAGCTCTTCATCGCTCTGCGGACCAGAGACAATAATGCCTTCGCCATCTTCAGCCCAACGCTGCTTTTCGGCTTGACTGGCTTTAGGTGAGAACCACCCCAGCCAGGCGTAGGCGATGCCGATTACCGGTGATAACCAGCAGGCGAATGCCAAGGGAATATAGAGCAGATTTTCTACGTTTCCGTCGCTGATCCCCAGCCCCAGAGCGGTAATGACAAAGGCGCCGCCTGCATTCCAAGGGATTAATGGTGAAATCAGGGTGCCGCCTTCCTCAATGGCACGCGACAGATTCAACGTGGAATATCCCATACCCCGGTATGCTGGAGCATACATACGTCCTGGCAGAGCAATGGATAGGTAAGGGTCGCCGGCCACCAGATTGGTTGCAACAGAGGTGAAAGTGGCTGAAGTTTGCAGGCTGGCAAAACTGCGGGCTCTTTTCAATACTGCTTCAATGATAACCTCCAGGGAGCGGGTACTTTCCAAAGCCCCGCCAAATCCCAAGGCAATAAGTACCAGGGTGATCACCCAGGTCATGGACTGAATGCCACCGCGATTAAGCAAGCTATCGATCTCACTGACACCGGTATCAATTTTGAAACCACTCTGCATAAAGCCAAAGACGTCATGCAAACCCTGGCCCTGCACAAAGATAGCCAACAGCGCTCCGGCAACAACACCGGCAAACAATGAAGGCAGCGCTGGCATCTTCTTCAGTGCCAGGATAATAACCAATAAGGCAGGGAGCAGCAGAATAATCGATAATTCAAAACTGGCTTCCAAGCCAACAATAATGGCATTAATTTTTTCGAACGAAACACTCTGGTTGCCGATGATATTAAAACCAACCACAAGATAAATCACCAAAGCAATCAGCATGGCCGGTACCGTGGTTGGCATCATGTTGCGGATGTGATCAAACAAGTTGGTATCGGTCACCGCTGGCGCCAGGTTGGTGGTATCGGACAAGGGGGAAATCTTGTCGCCAAAGAACGCACCGGAAACCACCGCGCCTGCTGTCCAGTACATGGGCACATCAAAACCAGCACCAATGCCCATTAAAGCCAGACCCACAGTACCGACGGTACCCCAAGAGGTACCCAGCGCCAGAGAGACAACGGCACACAACAACATGCTGGCAGCCAGGAAAAGCTCTGGCGAAATCAGCTTAAGACCGTAGTAAATAAGTACCGGTACGGTGCCGCTGGAAATCCATACACCAATCGTCATGCCGACTGCCATTAGAATGGCGATAGAAGGCAGCGCTACACGAACAACGTGGTAAATCCCCTCTTCCATGTCATGCCAGCGAAAACCTTGCATCCACCCCAACAGGCAGGTGATGGCCAAGCCGATAGCAAGGGGGACGTGTGGGGTAAAATCGTTGTAATAGAAGAGTTGCAGACCCAGCACCGCCAGCGTCAGCAGAATGGGAAGCAACGCTAACATCAGCGTTGGTTTGGAACTTTGAGTGGATGTACCACTACTCGTATGATTAGCCATAGATCTGTCCTGAATTATCATTATTTTACGACAGGTCTAGGCTATCAAACGAATGTAAATCACTGATGAAATCGCTGTTAAAAGCTGTGCAAAGATGTAACAGATAGGAAAGGATGTAAGTTTCCGTTTACAACAAAAAGTCTGGGATAACGCGTTCCAAAAAGGACGATTCACCTTTCCTGGAATTGCCTATGAGCCAAAACCCATTGGCGACTGTCGGTACTGACATCAACCCAAAATTTTCGGATATCAGTGAGATAATTTTCAAGCCAACCGATATCATAGCTAACATTAGATGCAACCTTATCCGGGATCACGACCGATGCATGAGCCCAAAGAACAACGCCCTTTCAGCAACCTGATGCGCGATGCCAATAGCGCCTTCCTACCTGCGCAAGAAACACCTGACAAGCCGGTACGGGTCGGTTTTTTACTGAGGGAACACTTTTCGATGATGGCGTTTACCGCTGCGGTGGATGCGCTGGTCACGGCAAACCTGGTCCGCACCGCCCCACTGTTCAGCTTTTCTACCTTCGGGCTGGAGTCGTTAACCGTAACTAGCGATCTGGCGATCAACATCTCAGCCGGAGGTGTGCTCAATCAGCTCCCTCTAGAAGGTCCTGAGGCCATTGAGATACTGATCATTTGCGGTGGTTTTCGGTGTTCGCTGCAGGAGGATCTCGCTCTGACGGCCCAGCTGAAAGCAGCGTCCAAACACAACATCACCCTCGGAGGCCTGTGGAACGGTGCCATTGCACTGGCCCAGGCAGGGCTGTTGGATAACCAAATCTGTGCTCTGCACCCGGATAACCACGCCTTTATGCTGGAACATTTCGACAAGGTCAGGGTTTCCGAACGGGTGCTTGTAATCGAAGACAAACGGCTTACCTGTGCCGGGCCCAGCAGTGCACTGGAGATGATGCTGAGGCTGATCGAACAGGTTCAGGGCAAGGATATTGTGCGGGCAATCCGCGAGATACTCAGCTGCGACCTGGTGGCCGAGAGTGGCGCAACCCAGCTGGTGCAGGCCGCAGATGATCCCAGTTTTCCCGAATCGTTACGCAATCTGCTACAACTGATGAGTGCCAATATTGAAGAGCCGCTCAGTATCGACGAGCTGGCCTCCTGCATCGGTGTCTCCCGGCGCCGCATCGAACGCTTGTTTCAGACCCATCTGGAAACCACACCGTCGCGTTACTACCTTGAGTTACGCATTACCCAGGCCCGTCGGCTGCTGTTACAGAGTAACGATTCTATTGCCAATATCGCGGTGGCTTGCGGTTTTCTGAGCTCCACTCACTTCAGCCACTGCTTTAAGGATTATTTCGGCGCGTCACCCAGCCAAGCGCGGCAGACTAGCCGCAGCTAAGGAACCTACGAATAAGTCCCCAAGCGTTTCTGCCAGTGGACTTGTTCGCAGGTTCCCTAAGACGGGTCGCTGCTCTGATCGCAGCAAAACCAAGAATTTCTTTACACCGCAATAGCGGCCCGTCGGGGCCTCCCTGCTCCGTCATTGCCACTATCACTGCCACTATCATTACGCCCCACAACAGGGTGGCGATGACCGAAGCCGCCGCCGCTACTCAGGACTCTGCCGATTGATTGCCGACAGCAGCGCTTTGAGCGAGGAACTCACGGTATCGTGATCGAAGCCGACACCACTGGCCCGGATACCGTCAACACTGACCTGGACATAGGAAACCGCCTCTGCGTGGGTACCTTCGCCGATCGCATGTTCGCTGTAATCAACCACGCTGACGCGTTGGCCGCTGTGACGGTGCCAGGCATCGATGAAGGCAGAAATGGCGCCTTCACCCTGACCGCAGAGGGTGTGGGCGACCTCATCAATCATCACATTAACCTCGATCTGGTCGTCGGCATCAAGCGCCAACCGGTAACCGTTGATCTGCAGTGGCCGCTCAGAGTCCACGAAGTGCTGGCAAAACAGGGTATGGATCTTATCGCTGCCCATCTCAGCACCAGTTGATTCGCTTTCACGCTGCACCAGTTGCGCCATCTCCAGCTGCATCCACCGGGGTAGATGCAAACCAAAATCTCGCTCCAGCACAAAAGCCACCCCGCCCTTGCCGGATTGGCTGTTAACCCGAATCACCGCCTGATAGTCGCGTCCGAGATCCTTCGGATCAATCGGCAGATAAGCCACCTGCCAGCGCTCCTCGGGCTGCTGTTGCTGCAGACACTTGCGAATAGCGTCCTGATGGCTGCCTGAAAATGCGGTATAGACCAGCTCGCCGACCCAGGGATGGCGCGGGTGTACCGGCAACCCGGTGCACTCGGTGTAGACGGCAATAATCTCCGCCGGGTTGGACAGGTCCAACTCCGGATTAATCCCCTGACTATAAAGGTTCATCGCCAAGGTGATGATATCCATGTTACCGGTACGCTCGCCGTTGCCCATCAAGGTGCCTTCCACCCGATCGGCACCGGCCAGCAACCCCAGCTCCGCCGCTGCCACCGCGCAGCCGCGATCGTTATGGGTATGCACCGACACGATAATGCTGTCACGGCGGCTAATATGGGTGCAAAAGTACTCCACCTGGTCGGCAAAAATATTCGGCGAGGTACTCTCTACCGTCGCGGGTAGATTGATAATGCAGGGGTGATCGGGGCTAGGCTGCCAGATATCGATCACCGCATCGCAGATTTCGACCGCGTAATCCATCTCGGTATTACTAAAACTCTCGGGGCTGTATTCAAAGGTCCAGTCCACCTCCGGGTACCTGGCCGCCTCACGCTTGAGCAGCTCTGCACCCTGCCTGGCGATCGCGGTAATACCCTCAACGTCCAGACCGAATACCCGTTCGCGCTGCACCTTCGAGGTGGAGTTATAAACGTGCACCACCGCCTGCTTAACGCCGCGCAGAGCCTCGAAGGTGCGCACGATCAACGCTTCGCGGGCTGGCACCAACACCTGCACGGTCACATCCTCAGGAATCTGCTGCTCCTCGATCAGCCAGCGGACAAAGTCGTAGTCAGGCTGGCTGGCCGATGGAAAGCCCACTTCAATCTCCTTACAGCCGAGCTTGACCAGCAACGCCCACATGCGCTGCTTCTGAGCCGCATTCATCGGCTCGAGCAGTGCCTGATTACCATCGCGTAGATCGACACTCGCCCAACGTGGTGCCTTATCCAGTATACGGTTAGGCCACTGGCGATTGTGAATGGGCACAACCGGGGCCGGACGGTATTTACGGTGGTCAAAAGTTTTCACGGTGCTTGTCCTCGTACAGCAAATTGATGGGGTGAGTATCGCGCACTTCGGGTAGAAGCATTCCTTCACTAGGAGGCTGACCGAGAATAGCGACCGTAGCGAGAGAGGCGCATTTTGAGTCAGATTAATCGGTCATTTGCGAAGAATAGTGGTTCTATTTGACAAAAATGAGCGGGTAATCTGGCCGAAATACGGCTTTCGCAGTAGGTCAGTCTGTTCTCGGTCAGCCTCCCTGGCCTTGTAAGCCCGGTGGCCGGGAGCAGGAACCGGGTGGGTGCCTGCGACGATTGCCCGTGGGTAACGGACAGCAATATTCTATGTGAAAAACCAAGGCATATAATTGCTAATTTGCGCATATTTAGCATCATTCTGGCATACAATTGCTGAAATTGTTAAATCATAACAAGTTTACATCACCCATCTGAAGGTATGTGCATGAATCGCTACGATCGCAGCATTCTGGAGGTTCTCCAGCAAGAGGGCCGCGTCAGTAATCAGGAACTTTCTGAGCGGATAGGATTATCCCAGTCCCCCTGCTTAAGGCGGGTACGGGCACTGGAAGAGAGCGGACTGATCGCTGGCTATCGAGCGATCCTCGATGCGCGTCAGCTGGGGTTGACGCTGATGGCGCTGATTCACATATCCATGGATCGTCACACCCCAGACCGATTCAAAATTTTCGACGCCGCCGTCCAGACCTTACCCGAGGTCTTGGAATGCCTGCTGATCACAGGTCAAGATGCCGATTACCAGCTCAAGGTCGTGGTTAAAGATATGGACGCCTACCAGACCCTGCTGCTGGACAAGATCACCCGCATAGAAGGGGTTACGGGGGTGCATTCCAGCTTTGTGATGCGCCAGGTTATCAATAGGACCTCGTTGCCTTTGGAGTGAATAGAGGGCGTGAAGGGAGAGCGCCGAGGCGGCAGCTGACCGAGAATAGCGATCGTAGCGAAGGCGCTGTATTTTGAGTCCTATTTATCGCTTATCTGCGAACAATAGTGGCTCTATGTGCTAAAAATGCGCGTGAAATCAGGCTCCTCTCTAACTAAAGAGAACCGGGTTTCGCGCAAAGAACGGTTCGTATCACAACCAAGTCTGACACCTGCAGCACCCTTGTCGGAATAAATTCCGATCCACACATAAATATCGGGTTTTGTGGGTCGGGCTACAGCTATCCGTCTTTTCGGTGGCGTTCATAGCTCCAGAACAAGAGAGACAGAGGCGCATTCTCAGCCTCCTCTGAAATATCGCCAGCCCGACAATGAATAATCCGCCCAAACACAGCACCCAGATCTGTCGTTCTAAGGCATGGGTAATCACCTCGTTGCGCTCACTAACCTCCTCCGCTTCGCTTTGCAGTATCTTAGTCGCCAGCACTAGGAAAGCCCCCTCGCTTTGCTCCATCGCTTGGCTTAACTGCAGCAGTTCCTGATGTTCTGCCTCTTCCTCGATCGCCGCCAGTAGTTGCTTAGCTTGACGCCTGAACTGATCGCCCGCGTGAAAGAGGCGCTCAGCATCCGCCACTTCCAGAGGGAAGTAGCGTCTCACCAGTTCCAGGTAACGATACAGTTTCAGGTTGAACTGGTGAAAACCCTGCTCCAGGTCGCTATCTTCCTTCGCCTTGGCCGCGTTTTTTTCAGCCTCCGCAACGCCCTCAAGGAGAGCGATCATCCCGAGTTCGCTGACAGATGCCACAATGCGCATCGATGAGAATTTTAGCCCCTCAAGGAGGTTGATCACCGGCATGGTTTGTTGAGATAGATGATGGTACTCACGAAAGCCCTTCTGCACGTTCAGCAGGGACAGGTAGCCGATAACCAGCACAGACAGGATCAGAAACAAAATCCCCCTCAGCTGTGCCCGCTTGAGTTGGCGTTGAACGGAGGATCTAGCACTGATAATTGCGGTCATGAGTCATCCTGACTTTATCGCGGTAAAATATTAAGAGTGCCAACTCTATACTAAACTGTTGCCGCAGTGGTAAACGCGCTGGCGTGAGGTCAGTGGTCAGAAACGTTCACTGTTTGGCGTTAGCCGACCAAAGCCACTGCCACAGGTGATCACGTTTTATCCCCCCACGTTCAAACTTGGTGCGCTTATCCAGCCCCAAAGCCTGCCAAGCCTGGCCTCTCAGCAATCTGATACAATAAGTCTCCCCCGACACTGCGCAGCCGAATCACCATGACCAAAGCCCTGATCATCTCCGCCGCTAAAACCCTTGATAATATCGGATCGATGCAGCACTGCCTCGACCTGGAGCAGCGCATTGAACAGCTCGGACACGCCATCCCGCAGCTGCATATCGACCCGCTGAGCACCGACTGGCACAGCCCCGAAGCACCACTGCATTTTCGCAGCGGCTGCGCTCCAATCGAAGCGCTGGCGCATGCCCATAGGTTGATTCAACAGGGCCAGCAAGCGGTGCTGATCTGCGGCGAAGACAACCTTAAAACCGGCTACAGCCGTCACCAGCGACTTGAGCAGATGGAGGTCTACGGGCCCGATCAGCCGCTCACCGAGGCCTACACTGATCTGGCACGCCAGTTCCTGAGCCAGCACCAGGTCGATGAACCCTGTTTTCGGCAGATCGCCCACGCCCTGTTCGACAACTACACGCTCAGTTATAGAAATGCCCTGAGCGACGACTTTGCACCCGAGCTGCTGCCCAACGCGCGCTGGCACCAACCGATCACCTCGCTGTTTCGCGGTGTCGATTGCGCCAACCCGATGGTCGATTTTAAAGGTCGCCTGCTGATCGTCAGTGAAACACTGGCCAAGCAACTCGGCGCCCCCGCCGAACAGATATTAGAGATCAAAGCGGTAGGCCTGAGCCGATTGGAGCAGGACGGCCCGGAGCATATTGAGACCATCGCCCGCTACGACCATCTTCGTACAGCTTATCTGCAATGTTGCGAGCAGGCCGGTGTCGACTTCGCCGAGCGATTTAAACAGGGGGAGGCGTTATTAGAAGCCTACACCTGTTACCCGGTGGTACCGATGGCATTCCTGCTCGCCGCCGGGCTGGTTGATCTGCTGGAGCAGATCCCCGAATTCCTGCAGCAACATAGCATCACCGTCACCGGGGGGATGAACCTGGCCAGGGCCGCCTGGAACAATCCCGCACTGAACGCGCTGATCAGCATGCACCACTGCCTGCTGGCTGGCGAAGAGCGCTATGGGATGGTGCATGGCAACGGCGGCCTGGGCTATCGTCAGGGCGTGGCGCTGCTGGCCAAAATTGACGCCTAAACACCACCTGATTAGCCATAAAGCTCAGCCAAGATGCAGCTGATCTATTCTTTCTGCATAAACCAACAACCCAAGCATGCATTTTTTGTGCGCCGGTCTGAAATTGCTCCTGCATTTAAGGCACTTCCCACGTCCTTGTGGGTCGGGCTTCAGCCTGACATGGGTAGCACTCTGGTCGGTATAACAACTAATCTGTATGAATGGCGGGGTTTGTGGATGGGTATAGCATCCCGAAATGGGTGGTTGCTGAGGGTTTTGTCAGGCTGAAGCCCGACCCACATAACCACCAACCCCTGCTGCTTCCTTTGTGGGTCGGGCTTCAGCCT
>SDWN01000442.1 GCA_004195305.1 Neptunomonas sp.
GCTGGATACATCCGGAACCCCTCAAGACGTGATGACCAGTCACCACCCGCTCGACGATACGACCTGGACCGTGGATATCACCGGTGGTGCAGCGATACCCACGATTGTATTTGGCTCTACAGGCACCCTACGCGCACCCTCTGCTCCGGCAGTGACGGTCGGTATTGGTCAAGCAGGAGGCTGCACTAAAACCACTTATGTAGCCCTGACCGGCAGTTTATCCTTCGACGCTTCCGGTTGCTGACGAGGGAGCGTGCAATGAAACAACAGGGCTCCAACAATCACGGTTTCACCCTGATCGAAGTTCTGATTTCGCTATTGATTTTTGGCGTCGGTATCATTGGCGTCACCGCACTAACCACCCAGAGTCAAAAGATCACCTATCAGGCCTACCAATCGATGATCGCCACCTGGCAGCTGCACGACATGATGGAACTGATCAGGGCCAATGCCAGCCAGGCTAGCGGAAGCACTCAATACGAACACAGCTACAAAGGTACGGAATCACGAGCCACTAAAGACTGCATAGCCAACGAGTGCAACGCCTCTGAGATGGCAGACTATGATGTTTTACTGTGGCTCAGCGAAACATCCAACGTCCTGCCCAGCGCCGAGGGTACCGTTTCCCGTGCTGCGAGCGCCTTTACGCTGACGCTCTACTGGGATGGCAGACGGACCGGCTCTACAGCCACCCCGAATACCAACTGTGCCGCTGAAACAACGCTACTTTGTCAAACACTTGAGTTCGAGTTGTAGGAGGTGCGGTCGATGACAAAAGAGCAGGGCTTCTCGCTGGTTGAACTGATGATCGCGCTGGTACTGGGCTTACTGGTCGGCGGCGCCGTCCTGCAATCTTTTATCATGAATAACAGATCTATCGTATTTCAGCGCGCCTCGATCACCACCCAGGACCAGGGCCGAGTCGCTCTGGACATGCTGGCACGCTATATCCGCATGGCGGGTTATCAGGAAACCGACCTGATGAGCAGCAATCTCAGCAACGGCTTAGATGGCAGTGAGAATGGCGCCATCGACTCCATCCTGGTTAGATACCAAGCGGGCAGCACCATGAGCTTCTCGATCTATGACTGTGTCGGTACAGAAATCACCACAGCCAGCAGCGGCACGGTTAGCAGCAATGAGTTCAAGCTACAGAGCGATGGCAACGGCAGGTACAATTTAATCTGTGATAACGGCACCACTTCAGGCGCATTGGCCAGCAACATTGAACAATTCAATATTCTTTATGGCGTCGATACCGATGATGACCGGGCACCGAACCAATACCTGCCCCATGATGCGGCAAGCACCAGCATGAGCAGCGTCGTGGCCATTAAGGCCTGCCTGGTGATCGCCAGCGAGGACAATATAATATCAACCGACACCACCTTCAGCGACTTCTGTGTACCCACCACGCCAGTCACCGATAAGCGCATCCGCCGTAAGGTCGGCAGCACAATCGCGCTGCGAAACCGAACAGGAGGTAGCTAATGCTCACACACCAACCTCATGCACAACAGGGTGCAACACTGGTTATCGCGCTGATATTCATGGTCCTGCTGACCGTCATATCGCTCTCCAGCCTTCACTCATCAAGCTTCGAGATCAAAATTGCGCGCAGTGTAAAGTCGCAAATAGACGCGTTTACTGCCGCCGAAGACGCCCTGGCTAGCGGTGAAAACTTCATCACAGGCCTCTCAGACATCAGCGCATTCCCTAACGGCGATGGTTTTTATCAAGGCGCTTCTCTTGCCTCGCTAAGTGGGCTAAATGATCTACTGACCGGCTTCACCGGCAGCGCTGCGGCGACATCTGTCGGTAATGGGCTATTTTATGTGGAATATTTAGGGAGCCCTGCAGTTTCCGGAAACAGCGGAGCCTCAGGCACCCCCAGCATTGACACCCAGCACCTGTTTCGGATAACGGGTGCTGGCATCCTTGCTGACGGCCAAGTCAAGGTCGCTCAATCTTATTACTCAACGTCCGAATAATGGAGTCACCTATGAACAGTAAGGTAGCCGTCACGTGTTTTGCCGTGCTCTATTCACTCAACGCAACCGCAGCAGATCTGTCGCTTTTCCCACCGAGCAACATCGCCTCCGGAGCTTGGGGATCGATCGCGCCCCCGGCGTTGAATCAGCTAAATGTAACCGATGGCAGCGCCAAGCTGTACCGAGGCTGGTTCGATAATACTGCAAACGGCGGAGATTTATTAGCACACGATATCTCCTCAACCGGTGCTGTCACCGCAAGCACCACCTGGAGTGCCAAGGCGCTGATCGGTGCATATAATAGCCGCAAGCTCGTTCTCGGCAGCAGCAGCGCAGCCAGTGATTACGGTTGCAGCACCACCACAGACAGCTTGAAGCGTTACGTCTGTGGCGATACAACCAACGAAGCCTCGCAGAGCGGTACTGGTGCGTACCGAGATCGCTCATCAAAACTAGGCGCAATCATCCATAGCAACCCTGTTTATGTCGGGGCACCACTTTTTTCTTATAACTTTGATAACTACCTGACATTCCGCAGCAACAAACAGAGCCGCGCAGGACGTATCTACGCGGCCGCCAATGATGGCATGCTGCATGCTTTTGATACCAGTGGCACTGAAATATTCGGGCTCATTCCCGGCCTTGTCGGCGCTTCGCTGCCAAGCTGGGCCGCTGATGGCAGCGACAGCCAGTATTTACTCGACGGGCCGCTTGCCAGCGGCGATGTTTACGCTGATTTCGGTTCCGGCTCTGCATGGAAAACACTGCTGGTCGGCGGCTTAGGCGCAGGTGGCCAAGGCTATTACCTGCTTGACGCCACTACCCCTGCGCAAAGTACGGATACCGCCGCCACCATCGCCGCGATAAAACAATGGCAATTCAACCCAACAGGCATGGGCTACAGCTTTGGTAAAGCATTGCTTGCGCGTACCAACGCGGCCGGAAAATGGGCGCTCATCGCACCCAATGGTTATGCCGCTGGCGGCAAACCCATCCTATATATACGCGAGATCCAGAGCCTGACCACGGCTATCAAAGACCTCCAATATGGAGCCGATGCCGCCGATAATGGCCTTAGCCCACCCGCCGCCATCGATATCAATAACGACAATAAGATCGATTACATCTATGCGGGTGACCTGGACGGCAACCTCTACCGCTTCAACGTATCCAGCAGCACACCGACCGATGCAACCGACGGCTGGACCCGCACCAAAATATTCACGGCCTCCGACGGCACCTATCTTCAACCCATTCTGGCAGCACCCGAGCTGAGCTTGACCCGCGACGGCAAGGTGATGGTCTATTACGGTACATGTCTCTTATACACATCT
>SDWN01000673.1 GCA_004195305.1 Neptunomonas sp.
AATGGTCGCCGGGTAGAGGGCGTGCTGGAGAGTGTAACGACCCAGAGACTGCGGCTGCGACGCGAGATCTCGAAAGGGAGAGGGGTCGTGGTTCTGCCGATACGGCTGGCTATTATCAGTGGCATGCAGGCCTATTTTTAGGCGCTGATGACGTGTTGTGGTCGGGTAATAAGATCTCATACTGAGCTTTGCTAGGAGGCTGACCGAGAATAGCGAGCGTAGCGAGAGAGCTGTATGTTGAGTCAGATTTGTCGTTCATTTGCGAAGAATAGTGGTTCTATTTGCCAAAAATGAGCATCAAATCTGGCCAACATACGGGTTTCGCAGTAGGTCAGTCTATTCTCGGTCAGTCTCCTAGAGGCTGTCGGGCTTGGCCGATCGTAGCGAGGGCCTTTTGATTTAGACACAAGTCGATTTGAAGCAGATGTTTCGATCATCCGAGGCGATAAATCGGCAGGACAGCTGATTTACACAGCGATACCTGGCCCGTTGATCCTTCTTAATCGGGTTCGTACATGACGTGCAGTTTATTGCCGTCTAGGTCGCGACAGTAAGCACCGAAGTAGCCTGGGCGGTACCGGTATCCAGGGGCGCCTTCCTCTGTTCCGCCAAGCGTTAGAGCAGCCTTGTGGAACTCTTCTACGGCGTCGTTGCTCGCTGCTTTAAAAGTCACCTGGACTCCGTTGCCGCAGGTCGCCGGCTGTTGATCGAAGGGCTTTAATATCCAGAAGCAGCTTGGACCACCGGGTAGTCCGTAGCCGATTTCGTCGTCCTCTGCCATGGTTCGCACCATGCCCAGCGTGTTTAGCAGGTGGTCGTAAAACGTGCCCGCACGGGGGAGGTCGTTGGTGCCGAGGCAAACTCCTAAAAGCATTATGGCTTGGTCCTTAAAACGGGTGAGAGTGTCTTCGCGGTGCCAGAGTTCAGTTAGCTTATCTAATGACAGAGGAGCATTGTGAAGATGGCAGCCCATCCCGTCTGCGTCTGTTTGCGGGTAACTTATTACCCGATAGGCAGAGGGATACCGGCGATGATAGCAGGCAAAGGGGGTCCTGCCGAAACAAAGGTGCCGCCACTTAAAAAGAACTTGTCCAGCGTCAGTCGTCTGGACCTTTGTAGTCACTCAGGAGAGGGTGCGCCCGAGTTCGACAGTTATCCCCAGACTTTCCACTTTTTGAACATTATCCACCGTAACAATGCGGTCTGCAGGGGATTTTGACGAATCTCCCTATAGTGGCTTGCCTGTGGGTAATTTTGATTGTGTAAGAAAAGTTTACTTGTGCTCGAGTAGAGGCCTGTATGTCAAATTAAGCAAATCAGGTCCGCGTAAATACGTACAGCTCGTTGAAGCCTATTGCGATGACAACGGCCGCCCAAAACAACGTACCATAGCCACTTTTGGGCCCTTGGACCCTTGGCAGGCTCGAGAAACTCGGCGACGAGCTCCAGAGCGTCATTGATGGGCTGTGCCGTGTCACCGGTCGAACGCTGCCTGACAAACCAGAGATTCAATTTGAATCGGCGCTCGCCATGGGCAATGTCTGGGCACTTAGCGAACGGTGGTCACAGTTAGGGTTTGACCAGCTGAGGAAAATTTTCAGGGGTACTCGCCACAACATTCACATCGAAGCCCTGATTCGCATTATGGTGCTGAACCGCCTGGCCGAACCGGACTCCAAACTGAGTGTTTTTGCCATGCTGGAGGTTAAAAAACCGACAACGACACCTGATTTAAGCGCAATGTAGAGTAACGTTTTGATGCGCTGCATCGGAAAATCAATCGGTTACGGCTCTAACTGTCGAACTCTGCAGCTCATGAACCCGCTGTCCAACGGGTGACGAAAACGATCAGTCAGGGGCCGTCAGTACTGTCAGAAAGCTCGCTTGAGTGAGGAGCGTTTAAAACCAGACCGCCTGAACACTTTGCTCTATTTTGTTCAAGCGGGTTTAGAGCAGCCTGCTGCTTACTGAGGAACCGCAGCATATGCGACCACTTCGCACAGCATCTCTTCTCGCGCCAGACCCGCTACGATCATCGCCGCACGGTTAGGGTAGGGGGCTTCGAAATACTCTGCATAGACGGCATTGAATACAGGTAACTGGTCACGTGCGGTGACATAGATAAGCACCTGAGTCACATCGGCCATGGTTAGCTCTGCCGCTTCAATAGTGTGTTTGAAGTTTTCCATTGTTTGACGTGCCTGAGCTTCGATTCCGCCGTCAACCACCTTGCCTTCGGTGTCAATTGGAATCTGTGCGGTGGACAGTTGACCGTTGGCAATGACGGCCCATTCCAGCGGCGCTTTAGACGCGAACAGATCTGTTTTTACAACTTTTTTCATGTTGATTTCCTATATATAAGTAAGAGGCTAAAAGAATCAATTTACCGAATGAAATCGGTAAAAAGGAGCGGTATCGATGCCGCTCCTTGATATGTGGTGGGGATTAAAACCCGGCGCCTCAAGGCGAGAGACGGCGTGGTTTACAGGCCCTGCTCATCAGCCATCTTTCGGGCAATCATCGGAGCCGTCCACAACGATGGCAGCAATACCAAAGACACCGGCACGGCTGTTATTACGATGAACGATTGCAGTGCCGAGATACCGCCGGAACCGATAGAGATCAGCAGCGCTGCGACGACACCCATCATAATGCCCCAGAACACCCGTATCGCTGGCTGTGGACTGTCTGTTCCGGTCATCACCATCGAGATGGCGTAGGTCATGGAGTCACCGGTGGTGGCGACAAAAATAGTGGTCAGAATCAGGAACAGGACCGAGATGACGAAGCCCATTGGCAGCTGCTCAGTAATCGCCAGCAGCGCTGCAGGCAAATTGAATCCGGTAAACGGTTCTGAGATCACGCCTGGGTTGGACAGCTCGAATGAGAGACCACTTCCACCGACAATGGTGAACCAGAAGCAGGTGATGATCGGTGCGACGACCGAGATCAGTAACACCATCTCACGGATCGTACGACCACGG
Organism: Neptunomonas sp.; assembly: GCA_004195305.1. GTDB lineage: Bacteria > Pseudomonadota > Gammaproteobacteria > Pseudomonadales > Balneatricaceae > Motiliproteus. The sequence continues at coordinate 2,985 of SDWN01000673.1, forward strand.
GAGATACGCGCCACAAACATCGCCATCAACGGACCATAGCCCAAGAACCAGCCCCAGAAAAATACGGTCCACCAGTCCAGCCAGCCCGGATCAGCACGAAAGGTTGCCATCGGAATGAACTGGTCCAGATAAAGACCGAAGCCATGCACGTAGCCGTCGATGATGAATGCAGTGGGACCGAAAAACAGGATGAAGGCCATTAGCGCCACCGCAAGAATAACGTTGGCGCGGCTGAGGATTTGGATACCCTTGGTGACACCACTGACCGCTGACAGGGTGTAGATACAGATCAACCCCACCAGAATCGAGACCTGTGTGATGTAGGTATTGGGGATACCGAACAGTTTTTCCAGACCGAAACTCACCTGCAGACCGAGAAA
>SDWN01000675.1 GCA_004195305.1 Neptunomonas sp.
GTAGCGGCACTGCTTTTCTGTGCCGTAATCCCTCATAAGTTCTATCAGGCTATAGCCTTTCTGGAATTGGATCTTGTTTTTCATGATGCAGCCCTCGCTCACGCCGGTTACTTCAAATATAGGCACTGAGAGCTGGCTGAGCTTTGTGGGTAATCAGGAATAGCTATGGAACCTATTTGTCCATCAGGGTAGGTTGCTTAGAACAGGTCAATCCGGAACAGGCTGGGTTCAAATACGCAGTCGTAGGCTTCGCGGTAATCGGGCCTGTACTTGGCGATGCAGTTATCGATGTGGTTGCGCTGGCTGATATCGTTGTATACCCGCTTGCGGGTGTAGTTGATCCACTTTTGATAGTTGCGTTTTTCTTTAATGCAGAACGATCGTAAACCTTTATCGCCGGGCCACTGTTTTTTACACAGGGTTGCGATGTTGCCGGATGTTGCGGCGAAACTGAGGTTCGATAGAACCAGTAATAACAGTCCTGTAGTTAGTTTTAGCATGGAAAAATTATCCTTTGATTCCGGCTTCGGGTTCCTAGGAGGTTGACCGAGAATAGCGATCGTAGCGAGAGAGACGCATTTTGAGTCAGATTAATCGATCATTTGCGAAGAATAGTGGTTCTATTTGACAAAAATGAGCGGGTAATCTGGCCGAAATACGGCTTTCGCAGTAGGTCAGTCTATTCTCGGTCAGCCTCCTTGTGTTCAGCGTAACGGCTCGCACCTTGCCGGGCAAGGTGCGTTTATTGCGATGTTACTGGTGATAGCTGTTTTTGCGCTGCTGATGGCTCTACTGCTGATAGCTGTGGAGGAATCGCCCGATGCGGTCAATCGCTTCGTGCAGGTCGTCCTTGCGCGGTAGAAATACCAGGCGGAAGTGCTGGGTATCGCCTAAGTTGAATCCCGAACCTTGCACGATCAGGACTTTTTGTTGCATTAACAGGTCCAGTGCCAGCTTTTCATCGTTATGGATCGGGTACATTTTTGGATCGAGCTTAGGAAACAGGTACATCGCTCCCTTGGGTTTAACACAGCTGACCCCGGGGATGGCGGTGAGCATGTCGTGGGCGGCCACGCGCTGATCATAGAGGCGGCCACCCGGGATGATCAGCTCGTTGATGCTTTGGTAGCCACCCAGTGCGGTTTGAATCGCATTTTGCGCCGGAACATTGGCGCACAGGCGCATGTTTGAGAGCATATCCAGCCCCTCGATATAATCCCGGGCGCTATGTTTGGGGCCGCTGATGACGACCCAGCCGGAACGGAAGCCCGCAGAGCGGTAGCTTTTCGACAGGCCGTTGAAGGACAGAAACAGCACATCATCGGCCAGCGATGCTAACGGGATATGTTGGGCATCGTCGTACAAAATCTTATCGTAGATCTCATCGGCGAAGATCAGCAGGTTATGCTCACGCGCCAGCTCGACGATCTGCTCCAGCAAGGCTTTGGGGTAGACGGCACCGGTTGGGTTGTTGGGGTTGATCACCACGATGCCACGGGTCCGCTCGCTGATCTTGCTGCGAATATCATCGATATCGGGAAACCAGTCGGCCTGCTCATCGCACACATAATGTACCGGGGTGCCGCCGGCCAGGCTTACCGCAGCGGTCCAAAGCGGGTAGTCCGGGGAGGGGATCAGCATCTCGTCGGTGTCGTTGATCAGCGCCTGCATCGACATCATGATCAGTTCGCTGACACCGTTGCCAAGATAAATATCATCGATGTTGACACCGGCGATGCCGTTACGCTGGCATTCGTGCATCACCGCTTTACGGGCGGAGAACAGCCCTTTGGAGTCACAGTAACCCTGGGCCGAAGGTAGGTTGTGGATCACATCCTGAATGATCTCTTCGGGTGAGTCGAAGCCGAACGGGGCCGGGTTGCCGATGTTTAGCTTGATGATGCGCTGGCCCTCTTCCTCCAAACGCTTGGCTTCTTCAAGCACAGGTCCGCGGATGTCATAACAGACGTTTCTGAGTTTGTTGGATTTTCTAACGACGGACATCTCGAGTTTCCCTGCTGGCTATAGAGGCTGTGAGCTTAGCGCCTTGTTGTAATGAATAGAGTGATGAATTTGTGTGATTAATAGAATGATCAGCGGCCTATAATACGCGCCAGTAACGGTGCTGGAAATAGGCTGCAAGTCTTAACCCGAGCTTTTGGCAGGGATAAATCCCAGCCTTGCAGGGCGCTACACAGGGGTGCTGGCAATCTGCAGCGAAGGGGGTAGAGTGAGGTTTGGAAAAATCTAACCAGCGGTTATCAGGTTTCGGATGAAAAACTACGATTGGATTGAGCAGCATGTGCGTGACCGTGAAGACGCGGAGCGAGCTTTTGCCCAGCTTCCCGAAGTCGCAACAGCCGGACAGTTGATCCAGCTGAGTGATGACCGGTACCTCTCTGCGCTGTGCCGACGGGTCTTCCGCGCCGGGCTGAAGCATTCGCTGGTTGATAGTAAATGGCCTGCGTTCGAGGAGGCGTTTTTCGGCTTTGATCCACTCAAGCTGAGTTTTATGAATGACGAGCAGCTCGAATCCAAAATGCAAAACAAGGCGCTGATCCGGCACTGGGGCAAGATCAAATCGATTCGTGTTAATGCGATGATGGTGCGTGAACTGTCGGAAACGCACGGAGGCTTTGGTCAGTTTATCGCTACCTGGCCCGAAGACAGGATCATTGAACTCTGGGCGTTATTGAAGAAACGCGGTGCCCAGCTGGGCGGCCAGTCGGGCGCATCGTTCTTGCGTATGGTCGGTAAGGATACCTTCCGGCTCAGTCCGGACGTGGTTGCGGCACTCAAAGCGCAGGGGATCGTTGACAGGATGCCCACCGCCAAACGTGACCTGCAGAAAGTTCAGGATGTATTCAATATCTGGCGCCAGCAGAGTGGTCAGCCGTTGAGCCATATCAGTATGCTGCTGGCCTTTACGGTCGGATAAGGAGTTGTATTATTAGCCGCTCGGGTTGCTAATGGACGGGGCGCTGTTCTTGACAAGTTGTACAAATATTGAAACTATTGCCGCGCTTTCGAGTCAGTGAAGAATCGCTTAATACGCATTGGATGCACCTTTGATCATTAGTCAACGTCAATCACAGCTTCGTAACCGCAGTCGCATGAGCATTCTTGCCATGTTGCTGATGCTGTTTGTCGTGGGTGGTCATTGTTCAGCGGCGATGGCGTTAGCCCCGCAGATGGCTGACAAAATAGAGCCCATAGATGTATCTCTGAGTCATTGTGGCGCGATGGCTCCGGCCTTTGATAGCAGTCAGGCCAGCGATTATAGCCAAGCCAACGCTACCACCCCGGATCACGCCGACTGCTGTCTCTTATACACATCT
>SDWN01000678.1 GCA_004195305.1 Neptunomonas sp.
ACGATATGGTGACTATCATGATAGCGCCGCTGCGGCTGGCTATAACTCGTAACCAGCAGCTCATAGACCGACTCTGCGTCGACAACAACACCCGAGCTAAGGTTACGCATCCACAGCTGACAAAAACGCTTCTTATCCATCAGTCGCTGCCTTCAACCAACAGGAACAGCTGCCTTTGCAACACGGTGTTAGCGTCGTGAGCCTGGGCAAGCTTGTCACTAAGCTGACGCATCACATCCAGCGCTGCATCAGAATTACTGGCCAGCAGCTGAACGAACATATCGCCCTCCATACAAAGTACCGACAGAGTTCCCTTGGCACGAATAGATGCGGTCCGATCCTGCCGTGACAATACTGCCATCTCACCGATCAGTTCACCCTCCGACCGCACCAACGTCACCTGAGACTCATCCTCAGGAGATACCGGATCAGAAACCACTTCGGCTTTGCCAGACATAATCAGGTAGACGCAGTCGGCTGGATCTTTCTTTCGAAACAGGTACTCACCATCCCGGTATTCAACCAGGCGACTCGTGAACGCCAGCAGCTTCAACTTGGAGCTATCGAGCTTGGATAGCATAGGAATACTGCGCAAAAACTCTACTTCCTGAGTGATATCCAAAAAAACGGCCTCCCTGAATCTAAATCTGAATAGCCTAGCCTCGCACTAGAACGATAACGCTGTCAAGAACGCAAAAACGCCCCTGTAATCGCATTACCGGGGCGTTTTTAGTGTAGTCGATAACATTCAGCCGCCATAAAGGCGGCTATTTAAGCTATAACAGGATCAGCCAAGCGCGCGATAGGCCTTATCCCAGAGCTTGGCCTCTTTTTTGGAGGGGCTGCCAACCACGCCCAGCGCATGCCGAATACGGGCACGACTCATATCAGGCCCCAAAATTGTCATCGATTCGATCACCGAAACGGAGGAGGTACTGCCCGAAATAGCAATAAACAATGGAAACAGCAGGTCCCGAATCTTCAGCTCCATCGCCTTTGCCAACCTGTTCAGGGTTGAAAAGACACTGTCTTTATCCCAGCTCCGCTGTGCTTCCAGTTCCCACAAAGAGAACTGCAAAATCAGACGAATCTGATCAGGCTGCAGCGACTTATGCTCGAACGCAGTCTCATCCAGCGTGAGCATCCCGGACATAAAGAAACCTGCCAGCGGCACCACATCCGAAAAAGTCTCTACACGCGGCTGGATCAACGGCACAATCGGCATCAGAAAATCACTATTGAGAGCCCAGCGTTTAAACTGCTCCGCAAAGGCCTCTGCATCCAGCGCCTCACGGATCCAGGTGCCGTTGAGCCAGCGCAGCTTCTCAACATCAAACACCGGCCCGCCCAGCGAGACGCGCTGAATATCGAAGGCGTCAAACATCTCCTGACGGCTAAATTTTTCACTTTCATCAGGCATCGACCAGCCCATCCGTCCCAGATAATTAAGCACCGCCTCAGGCAGAAAACCCATGCGCTGGTAATAGAGGATACTGGTCGGGTTCTTGCGTTTACTCAGTTTGCTCTTGTCGGGATTACGCAGTAGCGGCATATGGCACAACTGCGGCATCTGCCAACCAAAGTATTGGTACAGTAACTGATGCTTGGGCGCCGAGTTGATCCACTCCTCCCCGCGCAACACATGGGTGATCTGCATCAGGTGGTCATCGACCACGTTGGCCAGGTGGTAGGTTGGCAGGCCATCTGCCTTCATCAGCACCTGCATATCCACCTGGGCCCAATCGATCTCGATCTCACCACGGAGCATATCGCTGAATCGGCACACCCCGTCACGCGGTACTTTCATCCGTACCACGTGGGGTTCAGCCTGCCCTAGTCGGCTCTGAACCTCCTCCGGCGTCAGCTGCAAACAGTGACCGTCGTAACCTAGCTGCTGTTTATTGACCATCTGCTCCTTGCGCAACGCATCCAGGCGCTCAGAACTGCAGAAACAATGAAACGCATGCCCCTTATCCAGCAGTTGCTGGGTATGTTCGGCGTAGATATCGCTGCGCTCGCTCTGCCGGTAGGGGCCATGATCCCCGCCAACGTCAGGACCTTCGTCCCACTCCAGACCCAGCCAACGGAGCGAATCCAGAATCATCTGTTCCGATTCAGGGGTGCTGCGCACCTGATCTGTATCTTCGATTCGGAGAATAAACTGACCGCCTTGCTGGCGGGCAAAAGCCAAATTAAACAGCGCAATATAGGCGGTACCCACGTGGGGGTCACCCGTCGGAGACGGGGCGATTCGAGTACGAACGGTCATGTATCAACAGATTCCGGTATCAATAGAGAGAGGCGATAAAGCGCGCATTATAGCGGTTCTGCCCGGTCCTGGGCTAGCCCGCAAATCGCACCAGAACAGACTTAAAAAGCCTGTAGCCGGCAAAGCGTCAGACGCTCAAGTGCAGAACAGGAGAGCACACAGGATCACTCCACGGATTATCGAGCCAGGTTCTTACTAGGTCATTATTACGCAGCCGCTACGCTGTCATGAAGGTGCTATTGAGCAGGCGCCGAATTGTCATTACATTGTTATTGTCATTGTATTGGCATCGGCAAGGACGTTACACTATAACACCAAAAAACATAGAACCCTGCAGATGCCCCGCTTTCTACACTTTTTCTTTATGACTGTCCTGATTAGCCCCCTGGGCTTTAACGTTCAGGCGCAGCCATTAGCGCTGACTACCAGCATCAAGCCACTGCAGCTGCTCGTCGCCAGCATCAGCGCAGGGATCAGCCAGCCACAGCTACTGATTCCCGCCGCCAGCTCACCTCATGATTATCAGCTACGACCCTCCGAGCGACGCCAACTGGAACAGGCGGATCTGATTTTTTGGGTCGGCCCCGAACTGGAGATGTCACTGACCAAAGTACTGCAACAACTCCCTGCAAGCACCCGGGTGATCGCCCTGGCAGCGGAATCCGAAAATCAAGACCATAAAACCCGGCCCTCCGCACACAACCATGACCATCAGAGCGCCGATCTGCATATCTGGCTCGATCCCGACCGCGCAGCCGATTTAGCACAACAAATAGCCACCGTACTGAGCGAAAGTGATCCCTCCCACCAGGCCGATTACCAAAAAAACCTAGTCCGGTTCTTAGATCAGCTCAACCGGCATGAGCAACAGCTCAGGGCGCTACTCGAACCGGTAAAACAGCGGGGATATTTCGTCTTCCATGATGCCTACCAAGGCTTTGAGCAGCATTTTCAACTCAACCACCTAGGTGCCTTCACCCTCACCCCGGACCGCCGTCCCGGCGCCCGACACCTAGCAGAGATCAGAACACAACTTTTGGACCGCCAAGCGGTATGCGTATTCAGCGAACCGCAATCCCCTCCGAGCCTGATC
>SDWN01000681.1 GCA_004195305.1 Neptunomonas sp.
AGATGTGTATAAGAGACAGACTATTAGTCGACCCTCCAGCCAATACTTGGCCAACACCTTAGCCAACCCATTAGCGGGCCCGAGGAAATTAATCCGACTAAAATAGTATGACATATATCATCAAGGTGCTATGATCAGCCCCACTTGACTCAATGCAGCGAAACACGTTGACTTGAACAAACCCACTTTCATTCCTCCCGAGATAGGAAATCACCGATGAGCTTCGAACTACCGCCTCTTCCCTATGCCAAAGACGCCCTGCAGCCACATATCTCTGCCGAAACGCTCGAGTACCACTACGGCAAGCACCACAACACCTATGTGGTCAAACTAAACGGCTTGGTTCCGGGAACCGAATTTGAAACCAAAACACTGGAGCAGGTCATCACCTCGGCGCCTGCGGGTCCTGTCTTTAATAACGCGGCCCAGATCTGGAATCATACCTTCTACTGGAACAGCCTCAGCCCCAACGGTGGTGGCGAACCCACAGGCGCTGTAGCGGATGCGATCAATAGTGCATTTGGCTCTTTTGCAGAGTTCAAAGCCAAGTTTACCGACAGCGCCATCAATAATTTCGGTTCCAGCTGGACCTGGCTGGTCAAAAATGCCGATGGCTCACTGGCCATCGTTAACACCAGCAATGCTGGCTGCCCGCTAACTTCCGGCCAAACTCCGCTACTCACCGTTGATCTTTGGGAGCACGCGTACTACATCGACTACCGCAACCTGCGCCCGGATTACATGAACGCCTTCTGGGCGTTGGTCAACTGGGAATTCGTCGCCAACAATCTCGGCTAAATCCAGCCACAGAACACCTATGCCAAACAAAGCCCCGTCAATTGCTGATTGACGGGGCTTTTTGTTGCGCAGCAACTGATCAGCAAGCACCTTCAGCAAACAATACATTCAACCCGTCTTAACCGCATAGGTAATTGACACAGGACAACTAACACCCTTTCAAATCAATCGATGATCACTTACCATCTAGTTGCACCAAAATCATTCTCTTAAATGAGCAACTCAAGGAAGGTAGTCTGATGAACGCTCTGCTCAGTCACTTAAACGTGCGCAATAAAATCCTTCTGCTGGTCGCTCTGCTGACTTGCGTCCTGGTCGTCATGCAAGCGATCAACCTTAACGTACTCTGGAAAGACCTTAACCACACCAAACAGGCCGAGCTTAAGTCTCTGACCGATATAGCTTATTCACTGATAGAGCGACAGACCAAACTGGTCAACGCCGGTGAAAAAACCCAAGCAGAAGGGATCCAAGAAGCTTTAGCGGATCTGAGCTCGCTGCGCTACAGCAATAACGACTATTTCTTCGTGCTCGATAAACAACACCGCATGCTGATGCACCCGATCAAACCCAGCCTCAACGGCGTCAATGTCGCCGATTCCAAAGACCCCAACGGCAAGCTGCTATTTCAAGAGATGATCAAGGGCGCAACCCGCGACGGCGAAGCCTTTGTCGACTATATGTGGGCACGCCCCGGCTCGAGTGAGCCGGTCGACAAGCTCTCCTACGTCCGCCTCCATCCGCAGTGGGGCTGGGTCGTCGGTACCGGAGTCTACATCGACGATATCCAACAGGCGTTTCAAAGCGAACTGCGTAGCGCAGCGATCGCCCTAGCAGGCATTCTGAGCATCGCCCTGGGCATTGGCTTCATGCTCGCAAACGCCATCGCCATGCCAATCAAAACATTAAAAAAACTAATGGTGCGGGCCACCGAAAACCACGACCTGCGGCTGCGCTCTGAGACCCACAGCCGCGATGAGATCGGCGAGATGGCGCAGACGTTCAACGCCATGCTCGCCAGCTTCGACGGCATTATCGCCGATGTCTCCAAAGTTTCACATCAGGCCGCACAATCCGCCACTGAACTCTCGGCCACCACCGCGCAGACCCAGAGCGGAATGCAGGATCAAAAGCAGGAGACGCTCCAGGTTGCAGCTGCCGTTACCGAAATGGCATCGACGGTGCAGGATGTCGCCCTGAACACCGAGAATACCGCCAAATTATCCCATGATGCGTCACTGGCTGCGGATAGCGGTAAAAAACTGGTTTGCGAAGCGATGCATGCGGTGGATGCGCTTGCGGCCAAGCTGGATCAAGCGGGCGCGCTGACCTCTCAACTCAAGGATGAAAGCACCAATATCACCACCATTTTGGAGGTAATCAATGTTATCGCCAACCAAACCAACTTGTTGGCACTGAACGCGGCCATCGAAGCCGCCCGTGCGGGTGAACAGGGACGCGGTTTTGCGGTCGTCGCTGATGAAGTACGCACCCTGGCCCAGCGCACCGCCGAATCCACCCAGGAGATTCAGCAGGTGATCTCAAGCTTGCAAAAAGGCGTTACCGACGCTGCCGGAGCGATGACCGACAGTCACGACGCCGCGCTTGTGGTCGTCGATAAAGCCCGCAGCGCCGACAGCGCACTCGATGATATCGTCACCGGCGTGCTGCGTATCGAAGAGATGACCACCCAGATCGCCAGCGCCACCGAGCAGCAATCTGCGGTAACCGATGAGATCAGCAGCAACATCACGCACATCAGTGATCAAAGCGATGAATGCGCCACCGCGACCGCTCAGATCGCCGCCGCCAGCGAAGATCTGGCACAACTGTCGGAACAACTGAAAGGCCTGACCGATCGTTTTCAAGTCTCTCGGTGATAATACCCCGTTCAGCGGCATGCACCGCTGAACGGCCATCTCTAACCAAGATCTGCGCCAGAATTAATCCATATCAAGGAACTCGGGTATAGAGGTGCTATGCTGAGCACCTGCCTATAACCGACGCGCTGTAGCCTCCCGAGCGCGCATTCTGATTGAGCGCTGTTTTCTGATGATTAATATCGAACGCCCCGAAGATCGCATCCCTGCCGATACGTTCTCTCTGTTTGCACTGGGATTTCGACCCTTCTTTCTGCTGGCATCGCTGCTGGCAATGGTCGCGGTCACACTGTGGCTGCCCTATCTGTTCGGCCACATCACACTCGCCGACTATTTCAACCCGCTGCACTGGCACGCCCATGAGATGATTTTTGGTTACGCGGTCGCCATCATCGCCGGATTTCTGTTGGCGGCGGTGCGCAACTGGACCTCATTTGACACCCCCAGCGGCACCCCGTTAGCGCTATTGACGCTGATCTGGCTACTGGGTCGACTGGCCTGCACGCTACCGCTGGGACTGGCACCGGAGTTGATCGCGGCTATCGATTTAGCCTTCCTCCCGGCGCTGATGCTAGCCCTATCCGGCCCCCTGATTCGAGCCAAAAAGTTCCGCAACATCGCCTTTTTGCTAATCCTGTCACTGCTGACACTGGCCAAC
>SDWN01000048.1 GCA_004195305.1 Neptunomonas sp.
CTGTAAGGCTGCTGAAGGTAAGCACGTGTTCTCATCGCTACCCCAGCACACTCTGGTGTGCTGTTGAAACGAACGTCAGACGGCGCTGACGTTCTATCTAAGCATCAGTAAGCAGGGTATTAAATGCCTCCCATGCAGAGATATTTTATCTCTAAGAAATCGTCCAACCCATAGCTGGAGCCTTCACGTCCCAGACCACTCTCCTTGATACCGCCAAAGGGTGCGACCTCAGTGGAGATGATGCCTTCGTTTATTCCTATTATCCCGCTTTCAAGCGCTTCGGCGGTGCGCCAGATGCGACCGATGTCACGACTATAGAAATAGGATGCAAGTCCGAATTCAGTGTCATTAGCCATGGCGATAGCTTCTTCATCGGTCGAAAAGCGAAACAGCGCTGCCAACGGTCCAAAGGTTTCTTCCCTCGCCACCAGCATATCCGGGGTAATATCCACCATGATGGTTGGCTCGATAAAGGTTCCACCCAATGCGTGTGGCTTACCGCCGTGCACAACCCGTCCGCCTTTGGAGGTAGCGTCTGAGATGTGGCGTAGTACCTTTTCAAGCGCCGCCTGGTTGATCAGTGGACCTTGTTGAAAATCACCTTCAAGCCCCGCCCCGACGCTCAATGTGGACACCGCCGCAATCAGCCGCTCAACAAACGCATCGAAGACGCCGTCCTGCACCAAAATACGGTTGGCACAAACGCAGGTTTGACCGGTGTTGCGGAACTTTGAGGCCATTATTCCTGCAATAGCCGCGTCCAGATCAGCATCATCAAAGACGATAAAGGGGGCGTTTCCGCCAAGCTCCAAACTGACTTTCTTGACCGTATTGGCGGATTGACGCATCAACAGCTTACCTACCGGAGTAGAGCCGGTGAAAGAAACCTTGCGAACAATGGCACTGCTCGTCAACTGACCACCGACCCTGGGGGCGTTTTGTTTTGAGCAGGTCACAACATTCAACAACCCATCCGGCAAACCGGCCCGCTGGGCCAACACACACAGCGCCAAAGCACACAATGGGGTATCTTCGGCGGGCTTAACGACCACCGGACAGCCGGCTGCAAGAGCCGGTGCAACCTTGCGAGTGATCATCGCAATCGGAAAGTTCCACGGGGTGATGGCGGCCACAACGCCTATGGGTTGTTTGATAACAACGATCCGTTTATCGTTGCTTGGCGCCGGAATAACATCGCCGTACGCCCTTTTAGCTTCTTCTGCAAACCATTCGACAAAGCTGGCGCCATAAGCGACTTCGCCTTTGGATTCGGCCAACGGCTTACCCTGCTCGGCGGTCATCAACATCGCCAGGTCATCCTGGGATTGCATGATCAGTTCAAACCAGCGGCGTAACACCTGCGAACGCTCTTTTGCGCTTCGTTCGCGCCACTCGCTCCAGGCGGCATGTGCCGCATCAATTGCCTGCTGGGTTTCTGCCTCCCCCATATCAGGAACCGTTGCCAAAATATCTCCGTTGGCAGGGTTGGTGACATTTAGCGTCGAACCGTCCAGAGCGTCGACCCAGTTGCCGTTAATAAAAGCCTTGGTTTGCAGTAACTGTGAGTCTTTGAGGGCTAATGACATGGCTATAAAGTCCTTATTTTGAGGAATTTGATACGAACATTTCTTCGATGACATAACCCGGAATGCTGTCTATTCAATATCGACGACCACACAGCCGCAAAAACCGCCTTGCTCGATTTTCTGGTTGGCCTCGGCTATTTCATCCAGCGGATAATGCGCTGCAATACGATGCTGTAGCCGATTTTTTTCCAGCGCCTGAGTAATATCAATGATCGCCGCCTGCTTTGCTTTTTCCGGCATGGCGTAAACGATCACCAGGCGAATAGTCAGATCCAGAAACATCATCTGCCTGAACGGAATTGTAGGCTCAGGATCCACCGTCGATGAGTAACTGGAAATGACGCCACCCACCCGAATCAGTTGCAGAACCCTGTCGAGGTTGGCACCAAATTCAACATCGACCACCCTGTCGATCTTACGTCCTTTGCTGAAGTCCAGTACCTGAGCAACCATATTTTCGTCGGTATGATCGACCACATGATCCGCCCCGGCTTCGATACACTGCTGCTTGCTCAGTTCACTGCTGGCGGTAGCGATCACCGTGGCTCCCCCCTGCTTGGCCCACTGAATAGCGTAGTGTCCAACACGCCCGGCGCCACCGGTGATCAGCAACAACTGCCCCCCGACTGAGCCATCGGCAAAGACGCAACGGTGCGCCGTCATCGCAGGAATCCCCAAACAGGCACCGACGGTAAAACTGATGTTGTCCGGCAGAGTTACCGCACGCTCGCTGTCGATGGTCAAATACTGCGCAGCCGTGCCATGCAGACGCGCAAACTGGGCCTGATAAATCCACACCCGCTCACCGATACGAGAATGGGGAACCCCCAGCCCCACCGCTTCAATAACGCCAGCGCCATCGCTGTTCGGGATCACTGCACCGTTATCCAGCAGGTCTGGGAAAGCGCCTTGACGCTTCTTGGTATCGGAGGGGTTAACCGCTGAACTATGCATACGAATCAGGGTTTCACCCGGCCCCACCACCGGTTTATCAAAATCGGCGACCCGCAATACATCTGAGGCGGGACCGAAACGGTTAAAGCATGCTGCTTTCATCAATTTATTCCTTCATTCCAAGAGAATTTGGGTTTCATTGGCGGCTACGGCATACGCATCATGCGTATATCTGTCACCGCTAACTAGCCGAATGGACCAGAACCAACCAGCGACCAACAGTTGCTAATCCGACGGTTGCTCATCCAGCAGTTCGATCCAGTGCTGAACCGGCACATCGGCTTTGCTTTCCAGATGCAGCTGGCAACCGATATTGGCCGTGACGATCCGGTCTGGCTGGTCAAGGGTCAGCGCCCGGAGCTTATTATCGAGCAGTTTCTGGCTCAATTCCGGTTGCAGAATCGAATAGGTACCCGCCGAGCCGCAGCACAGGTGCTTGTCTTTGGTTGCGGCCAGTTCGACCCCCGCTTGCTGCAGAATCTGCTCGACAACGCCGCTCTGCTTGAGCGCATGCTGAAGCGTGCAGGGGCAATGAAAGGCGACCTTGCCGGAGGTTTGTTTGAGTTTTAATTTCGACAGATCTTCGTTGAGCAGCACCTGACCCAAGTCCTGCGCCAGTTCACTGACCCGCTGCGCCTTGTCGGCATACTGGGGGTCGTCTTTAAGCAGGTGACCATACTCCTTGACCATCGCCCCGCATCCTGACGCCGCGATCACGATCGCCTCAGCACCGGCTTCTACGGCCGGCCACCAGGCGTCGATGTTTCTGCGCATAAAGCCCAGCCCCTCTTCATGAGCCGACAGGTGATGGCTGA
>SDWN01000279.1 GCA_004195305.1 Neptunomonas sp.
GCTGGTCAGTATCTCCAGCTTTACCCGGGATTATTGGTATCTGCTTATAGGGGGCGGTGTCGCCAGCTTTGTCGCCTTTAAGCGGCATATACACACCGAGCGCGGGATGCTCCAGTGGGATCGCTACAAGCTGGGTTTGCCGGTGGTTGGCGGTCTGTTTACCCGTATTACCCTGGGGCGCTTTACGCGTACGTTTGCGGTAGTGATGCGTGCCGGTATCCCGATTGAGCAGGGGTTGGCGATCGTGGCATCGGCGGTGGGAAACAGCTATATCGGGGACAAGATTCAGGGGATGCGCAAAGGGATCGAGCGCGGCGAGAGTTTTACCCACACCGCGCATCAGGCCAATATGTTTAGCCCGCTGGTATTGCAGATGCTGGCAGTGGGCGAAGAGACCGGTAATGTCGATGAGCTGCTGGAAGAGGTGGCGGATTTTTACGACCAGGAGGTCGAATATGACCTCAAGGGCCTGTCCAGTGCGATCGAACCTATCCTGATAGTCGCCATCGGGATGATGGTGTTGGTACTGGCACTCGGGGTCTTTCTGCCGCTATGGGAACTCAGTGGCAGCATTAATCGTTAAGCGTGTAGGGCGCTTGATCGCAGGCCAACGCGGGTTGTGGGTGCTGGAACGGCTGATCGCCGGGTTTTGCTAGCAGCGCTAGCGTACGCCCGAAATGGCGTTGAGCGGGCTGATAACGACCGGCTGGAATATAGGCTAAAGTCTGTTAGGGCCACGTGCCGATAACCGGGCCTGGCGCGTATGATCGTGTTTGCCGAGCCCGCGTTGAGCCTTAAATATTCTTAAATTACTGACGTAGCTCAAGATAGTCGCGGGTCAGACTTGACTCATAATGTAACTGCTATAACGTGGCCCTATAAAATACCAGGTAGGGTTAAGGAGTGGACATGAACAGGAAACAATCCGGCTTTACGATTATTGAATTGATCGTGGTCATCGCGCTGTTGGGCATACTTTCCGCCGTGGCTTTACCGCGGTTTATGAATGTTACCGACGATGCCCACACGGCTGCCGTCAGCGGTGCCGGTGCCGCGTTTGCGACCGGCGTGGCACTGATTAGGGCGCAGGCGATTGCCGAAGGCGTGTCCAGTGGTGAGGTGCGTGGTTTTGGTGATGGCACGCTGCACGTAAACGCCAAAGGGGCGCCGATGAGTATTGGCAATGAGGCGGATCTGAATTGCGAGGAGGTCTGGGCCAAGTTGCTGCAAGCCAATGCGCCGAGCGTGACCGGAACCAATCCGGATTACCGCATTACCTCCGCCGCGCCAGAGTGTATCTATACCTACAAGTCGGCGGGCGATTTTGCCCGCACCATCACGTACAACTCCAGCACGCGTGCCGTCACGGTAGAAGCTGACGGAAAGTTATAGCACCTGTATGCCTGATTGGTTGACCCGTCCCCCTGCGCTGTATCGCAGGGCTGCGGGTTTTACTCTGATCGAGCTGGTCGTGGTGATTGCGCTGCTTGGTATCCTTTCTGCGGTAGCGATCTCCCGGTTCGGCAACACCCAGACCCATCACGACCTGCAACTCAAAGATCAGCTGATCGCGCAGGCACGTTTTGCCCAGCAGCATGCGCTGGGCCGGACTGCCGAGACCGTCAGCTTTACCCTCTCGGCAGCCGATGCGGGGCACTGGTTGTTAAGTGTCTGGATCGATCTTGACGGCGATGGCGAACTCGATTGGAGCGGCAACCTGAACAATCGCTTGTTGGAGAGCGATGGCGAGCTGATCCGCGCGGTGGCGTTATCGCGCAGCGGAGCCAGCTCTTTGACCTTCAAGGGCATCGATATAGCATCAACCGCTGTGACGCTGGACTACGGCTCGTTGGGGCAGGTTATTCGGGTTAACCGGGTCGATCGGCCTGATCCGCCTGAAAATATCTACGTTGAAGTCGGCTTCAGCGCGCGTCAAGGCTCCTCCTCCAGCCGCTATGCCTGTATCACCGTAGAAGGTTATGCCTACGCCGCCGACTCTGCTGAAAGTTGCCGCAACGATGCCTAAACATGCGGCGAATCAGCCTGGCCCCAGCCTCGGGCATCACCCTTCTGGGTTTACCCTGGTCGAGCTCGTGATTACCATCGCAATCTTGTCGATTACGTTGTTGGCGGTGGCCAAGTCGTTGCAGTTTAGTCTGCAGTTCAGCGCCGACAGTCTGTGGCAGAGTCGCTCGGTTGCGTTGGCCAACGCGTACGCAGACGAGATCATGGGGCAGCGTTACGACCAGCTTTCGCCGGGTGGTGGTGGCCGCTGTGCGCCTTGCACGGCGCCGCATGCGTTGGGGCGCGATGGCGCAGAAGCGCGCGGCGGTGCTGTTGCGGTGAATAGCTACAATGATGTTGATGATTACATCACCGATCCTGAGGGCGAGCCGCCCCGTAACGCCTGGGGTGCGAAGCGCGCGGACTACAGCGGCTACCGGGTCATCATCCAGGTCACGTATGCCGGTACGGATCTTGGACTGTCCCTGCAGGCGGCAAAAAAAGTGGCGATTAGCATCAAACCACCCGCACAAACGGCTGCTATCCCTTTTGTTTTTTACCGTACTGACCTCTGATGAAGCCATTAACCGCGCCTTCTAGACACGCCGGATTCACCCTGATCGAGCTGATCGTGGTGATCGTGCTGCTGGGCATCATGTCATTCGGGATGACTCAGTTTATCGTCAACAGTGCGCTGGGCTATGCCGACACCGCCCGCCGGGAACGGCTCGGGTCGACCAGCAGAGTGGTGATCGCACGTATCTCGCAGGAGTTACGCGGGGCACTGCCCGGCAGTGTCCGTAGCGATAACGGTCACTGTATCGAATTTATACCCCAGGTCGGAGCTAGCCATTATGTGGGTCTGCCGACCTCAACGGCACTCTCCAGTTTTACCAGCATTCCGATGGAAGCCCCAGACCTGCCTGTCGCTGGGCCCTTCTATGCGGCGGTGGATCCGGGTTCCCTGGCACAGGTGTATGCCGGGGGGGCGTTATCGCGAGGCGCTATCGAGCAGCGCTATGCGGATCTGCTGGTCGCCGAACCCCGCACGGCGGTCAAGGTCGCGACCGTCAGCTTTGCCACTGCGGAAACGTTTAGCGGCCGCTCGCCCCGACAGCGTTGGTTTTTGCTCAAAGCACCGGTCAGCTTCTGTGTCAGCGGGGATAAACTGTTTCGCTACCAAGCCGTTTGGCCGGGCGCACAGCTTGATCATGGCTATGCTCAACCCATCCCGGCTGAGTTGCCTGATAGCGTCGCGACGGGTCGCACCCTGCTGGCCAGAAATGTCGGCGGCGGGTTTGAGGTCGAAAAAATCGCATTGCCACGGCATACCCGCGTACGCATCGATC
>SDWN01000280.1 GCA_004195305.1 Neptunomonas sp.
CACTACGATAGCGCACCACGGAGGGGAGCAGATGACACCCCTGCGCATCGGCAAGGGTATCTGCCTGTCCGCTGCGAACCGTCGCTACCAAAGAATTGGTTGTACCCAGGTCGATACCAACCGCTAATTTATGCTCATGAGGCTTGGCACTCTGCCCCGGTTCTGAGATCTGCAGTAGCATTAAAGGTCCGCCAGTTGATCTTCTACTAATTCAATTTGATGCCGCAGCTTATCGAAAAACTGCAGCTTGCGAAGCATCTCCAGCGCCTGCGCCAGCACGCCAGGATCATCACTGGCAAGATGGGATTCGAGGCGATTGCTTAACTGCTGTGCCTGCGACTCCGTATCCGCTAGCAACTGCTCCAGCGCGCGCCAGGGATCCGCCGCCGCTTGAGCCTCATCCAACTGCTCCCGCAACTGCATCTGCTGCAACAAAAAAGCCGTATCCGAAAGGGTCGTCGAGCTGGCGTCGGTATCAATACCTTTGAGCTGCAGCAAATAGCCGGCACGCTTGAGCGGCGATTTTAGGGTCGCCAGGGCATCATTAAGATGCGCGACAGCCTGAACAGCGCGCAGCTGCTCGCGTTCGCCCTGATGCGCATACCGGTCGGGATGCAAGGCCTTCTGCAGACTCAGGTAACGCTCAGAGAGCTGAGCGGTATCAACCTGGTACATTTGCGGAAGACCAAACAGAAGAAAAAAGTTTTTTTCGATAGTCATGAAAAGGATCGATAGTCCATTGGGCCGTGACAAGAAAAAAACGCAGGCCCGATAGTCTTAGCCATGATCAGACGACCAGCTCCTGCGCTTGTACTGCTGCTTATTCCTGTAAATCCGATAGGACTACATCCTAAACGCTGAAGCTCTCACCACAGCCACATTCGCTGCGGGCATTCGGGTTGTTAAATTTAAACCCTTCGTTGAGCCCCTCTTTAACAAAATCAAGCTCAGTACCATCGAGATAGACCAAACTCTTGGGATCAACGATCACCTTCACACCGTCGATATCGAATACCTTATCTTCGGCATCGACAGTATCGGAAAACTCCAGCACGTACCCCATGCCCGAACAACCGGTGGTGCGCACCGCTACCCGGACACCCGTACCGGTACCTCGATTAACCAGGAACTTACTGACGTGGGTATGCGCCGCCTGGGTCATGGTGATGGCCATAGAACTCCCTTATCTAGCTTCGGCCGGTCAGTGAACCGGCAACAACGTTGTAAAATTACGAATTTTTAGTGCGGTAATCTGCAATGGCGGCTTTGATAGCATCTTCAGCCAGCACCGAGCAATGAATCTTAACCGGCGGCAACGCCAGCTGCTGCGATATTTCGGTGTTTTTCAGCGCCGCGGCCTGATCCAGCGTCATCCCCTTGACCCATTCCGTTACCAGCGAGCTCGACGCGATCGCCGATCCACAGCCGTAAGTCTTAAACTTGGCATCCTCAATGATACCCGCATCACTGACTTTGATCTGCAAACGCATCACATCACCACAGGCAGGAGCACCCACCATTCCCGTGCCAACATGGGAATCCTGATCATCCATCTTGCCGACATTGCGGGGATTTTCGTAGTGGTCTAGTACTTCTTCACTATAAGCCATGATTTTTCACCTCGTTAACGCATCTTAGAGCGGTCGTTTAGTGGTTAACCCACTCTACTTTTTCCAGGTCAACACCGTCTTTATACATATCCCACAACGGCGACAGCTCACGCAGCTTGGTCACCGCGGTACGCACTTTTTCGATCGCAAAGTCAATCTCTTCTTCCGTGGTGAAACGGCCTATCGCAAACCGAATAGAGCTGTGCGCCATCTCATCGTTCATCCCCAGCGCACGCAATACATACGAGGGCTCAAGGCTGGCCGAGGTACAGGCCGAGCCCGAGGATACGGCCAGATCTTTTAGCGCCATTAACAGCGACTCGCCTTCGACAAAGTTAAAGCTGATATTAATGTTGCCGGCAACCCGCAGATCAGGATCGCCGTTACAGAACACCTGCTCCAGATCGCTGACACCGTCCCAGAGCCGCTGCCGTAGTGTCAGCAGACGACGATTCTCTTCGTGCATTTCCGCTTTAGCAATCGCAAACGCCTCACCCATGCCGACACATTGATGCGTAGCCAGGGTGCCGGAACGCATGCCCCGCTCGTGACCACCGCCATGCATCTGCGCCTCGAGCCGAACGCGCGGCTTACGGCAGACATAGAGCGCACCGACCCCTTTCGGACCGTAAACCTTGTGCGCCGAAAATGACATCAGATCGACGTTGAGATGTTCCAGATCGATATTAATCTTGCCCGCACTTTGGGCCGCATCGACATGGAACAGCACTTTATGCTCACGCGTGATCGCACCGATCGCTTCGATATCGTTGATCACCCCGATCTCATTATTAACATGCATGATCGACACGAGGATCGTGTCCTCACGCAGCGCGTCACGAACCGATTCAGGGGTCGTAATACCGCTGGGTAAAGGATCCAGATAGGTCACCTCAAACCCTTCCCGCTCAAGCTGGCGACAGGTATCCAGGACCGCCTTATGCTCGATCTTGGAGGTGATAATATGCTTGCCCTTCTTGCTATAGAAGTGTGCAACACCTTTGATCGCCAGATTATCGGACTCGGTAGCCCCGGAGGTCCAGACAATCTCACGCGGATCGCAATTAACCAGATCAGCGACCTGACGTCGGGCGATCTCAACCGCTTCTTCCGACTTCCAACCAAACAGATGCGAACGCGACGCCGGATTACCGAAATTTCCGTCAAGAGTCAGGCACTGGACCATTTTTTCGGCCGCTCGCGGGTCCATAGGCGTGGTTGCGGAATAATCCAGATAGATTGGCAGCTTCATTCTATTCTCCGTAGGACATCACCAACCGTTACTACGCGGTGGCTTCAATTTTTTGAAAGTCAATCGTCTTCAAGTGCTGCTGATCCAACCGTTGCGACACCGCCTGCACATCTTTACGCGCAACCAGATCCTCCAGGCTAATTCCGCTCAGAAAACTATGGATCTGCTCGCTGAGATCGCACCATAGATGATGAGTCAGACAGGCATCACCTTCATGGCAATCACCTTTACTGTTGCAGCCTGTAGCATCGACCGACTCATTGACGGCATCGATCACCTGCACGACAAAAATCTGCGCTTTGTCACGGCTCAGTTGATAACCGCCGCCCGGCCCACGCACACTCTTAACCAACCCATTGCGGCGTAGTTTAGCAAAAAGCTGCTCGAGGTAAGACAGCGAAATACGCTGCCGGGATGAAATATCAGCCAGGCTAATTGGCCCCCGACCTTCATGCAAAGCAAGATCCAACATGGCCGTGACGGCGT
>SDWN01000283.1 GCA_004195305.1 Neptunomonas sp.
GCCCTGTGGATCCTGATGCTGCTAGCGCTGTTACCGTTCAACTTCAATTCGACAGCCGCGAATGCTGGGAGCGACTGGAGGGCCCGCAGCGATGAAGACCGGACTCGGCGCAGGTCTGGCATTGTGTACCTGTTGTCGTAAACTGCAACGCTTAACCGCGCATGCGCCCGGCTGCCGGATGCACTGTCGCCGCTGCGGATCGCACCTGCACAGCCGCACCCCTAACAGCATCCGCCGTACCTGGGCCTTTACCCTGATCGGACTGGTGATGTTGATCCCCGCCAACGTCTACCCGGTGATGACGGTGATCTATCTGGGCAGTGGCGAGCCCGACACCATCCTCTCCGGTGTCATTCGCCTGGCCCAGGAGGGTATGCTCCCCATCGCCATTCTGGTGTTTATTGCCAGCATTGCGGTCCCCTTGATCAAACTACTGGGGATCATAGTGCTGTTATTTACGGTGCAGGGGCACTGGCAATTGAGCCCACAGCAATGCTCACTGATGTATCGGGTCATCCAATTTATCGGCCGCTGGTCGATGCTGGACCTGTTTGTTATCTCGGTACTGGTCACCCTGGTCGATATGGGCGCCATCGCCACGATCAATGCGGGCTCCGGCGCCAGCGCGTTCGCCAGCGTGGTGGTATTGACCATCTTTGCAGCTCTAAGCTTTGATCCAAGACTGATCTGGGACCGGGAGGCCCCGCCCAATGGTTGATAACCCAGAGTTCCCAAGCGCCCGGGTAAGTTCTCATGAACGTCTATCAACGTTCTGGCTACTGCCGATGCTGGCGATTATTCTCGGCGGCTGGTTGTTTTACAAAAACCACACCGAGGCCGATATCCAGGTACAGATTAAATTTACTGATGGCCAGGGCCTGGTCGCCGGCAAGACCGAGGTGCGTTACCAGGGCACGCCCATCGGCCTGATTAAAAAATTCAAACTCAACGCCGATCTGGAGGGGGTCACCGCCACCGTCTCTTTTGATAAGAGCGCAGAGCGTCTGTTGCGGGCTGGCACCCAGTTTTGGTTGGTTAAACCCCAGGTTTCGTTGCAGGGTATTTCCGGACTCGAGACCCTGCTTTCCGGCGAGTACATCAGCCTGCGCCCCGGCGATGGCGAGCCCACCTATCGTTTCCAGGCGCGAACCGAGCCACCGCCGCTGGGCAACGATGACCCCGGTGTTAATATCCGCCTGCGCGCAGCAACACTGGGCTCGCTGCAGTTCGGCTCGCCGGTACATTACCGCCAGCTCCAGGTCGGCGATATCCAGGGTTATGAACTGGCCGAGGACGGTCAGGGGGTGCTGATAAACATCAACATCCGCGATCAGTTCGCCTCGCTGGTACGCAGCAACAGCCGCTTTTGGAACAACAGCGGCCTGCGTCTCAAAGGTAGCCTGGCGGGCTTAACGCTGCAGACCGATTCCCTGACCTCACTGCTGATCGGGGGGATCAGCTTCGAGACCCCGGACAGCGATCCTGTTGCCGCGATTGCGGATAACGACAGGATCTACGAACTTCATGACGATTATGAAACCGCTAACGCCGGTGTGCACATCCGGGTCGGATTTGCGACCGCGCAAGGTCTGGAAGCCGGTGTCACCCCCGTTATGTTCAAAGGTTTACGCGTCGGCACCCTGATCAAACTGAATTACGATAAGCAGCAGGACAAGGTGGCCGCAGAGTTCAAACTGACCCCCGAAGTCGAGGCCGAGCTCAACGAAAACACCCGCTTGTGGCTGGTAAAGCCGCGTCTGACGGCCTCCGGCATCAGTGGCCTGGAGACGCTGCTCAAAGGCAACCATATCCAGATCGAGTTCAGTCCCGGACAACAGGGTCCGGTCTACGACTTTACCGCGCTGCCAGCCCCCCCGGCATCAAGCCCCGCCGATACGGGGCTCAGTCTGACCCTCAACGCCCGCACTCTGGGCTCGCTGCAGCAAGGGTCGCCGATCTACTTCCGCAAGCTGCAGGTCGGCTCGGTGCAGGACTACGCGCTCAGCAGCGATGGCCAACAGGTACAGATCAGGATCCATATTCGCGCCCAATATGCGCCATTGGTTAAGCGTAACAGTCGCTTCTGGAACAACAGTGGAATTCGCATCCAGGGGGGGTTGTCGGGCCTGTCGGTGCAATCTGACTCGTTGACCTCGATGCTGATCGGCGGCATCAATTTCGACCTGGGCAGCGGTCAAAAACCCGGCCCGGACGCCAACAGCAGCGATCAATTTTCGCTCTACGACGACGTCCAGCAAGCCCAGGTCGGCAACGTCGTGCGGGTCTCGTTCAGCGCCGTTGAGGGGCTCACCGCAGGTGTCACCCCGGTGCAGATTCGTGGAATAAATGTCGGCACGGTGACCGATCTGGAACTCTCGAAAGGGCTGCACAGCGTGACCGCGGTGATCAAACTCACGCCCCAGGCCGGCAACGCCCTTAACGCCAACTCCCGCTTCTGGATGGTCAAGGCGCAGCTGGGTCTTGAGGGCGTCAGCGGCCTTGAAACCCTGATCAAAGGCAACTATATCGAGCTGGATGTCGCCCAAGGCAAAGGCCGTCCCAGCCGCTATGCCGCCCTCGAACAGCCACCGACACTGGACCCCTCCGCACCGGGTCTGCACTTGCAACTGCTCACCCGTGATGCCTCCGGACTGACCCGCGGCGCACCGATCTATTACCGCCAGATTCAGGTCGGATCGATCCAGTCCGTGACGCTGACCGATCACGGACAGCAGATCGCAGTCGGCATCCATATCCAGCAGGGCTATGCCCGCCTGGTCAACCGCGACAGCCGTTTCTGGAGCAGCAGTGGGTTATCGATGCAGGTAGGCTTGGCGGGTCTGAAGCTGGACGTGGCCCCCCTCCGGGCGCTGCTACTGGGTGGCATCAGTTTCGACAACGCCATCAACCCTAACGCCCCCCTGATCGCCAACGGCGCCCAGTTTCCGCTGCATCCGGACCGCCGCTCGGCACTGGAGGACGGCGTCCGCATCCAGATCGGATTTGCCAGCGCCGACAGCCTGGGGGTAGATGCGCCGTTGCGCTTTCAGGGGATCGATATCGGTCGGGTGCTGGAGATTAAACTGGATCCGGACAGCCATAGGGTGACGGTGGACGCGCTGGTACAGCGTACCTATCAGCCCCTGATCCGCGCGGGCAGCAACTTCTGGGTGGTCAAGCCCAGCCTCGGCCTGAGCCGCGCCGAGAACCTGGAGACCCTGTTGACGGGGGGCTATATCCAGCTTAAACCGGGCACGGGCGCCTCTCAGGCCCCTGTCTCTTATACACATCT
>SDWN01000286.1 GCA_004195305.1 Neptunomonas sp.
GAGAAATACACATCATCACGGTGGGAAAAGCGGTTGAACTGGTTGATGGTGACGCTGGGTTGCACAAACGTCGTGTTCACCGCTTTAATTGTTTTAATGATGGTGTCGAACGTGCCGGTTAGGTCGGAGGACGATTCGGCTTCGTAGAAACCGCCGCCTCCTGTTGTTGCTAGGTTGCGTAGCCACGGGTCGGAGAAGTTAAAGCCGATGGTGTGGGTGGTAATGGTCTGGTTTTCATCCATGCCGCTGGGTAGCTGGTCCGTATTCTTAAGGTAGCTGACCAACTCCGCCCCGCAGGCTTCACTACCTGCATCCAAACAGCTGCCAGCCCCGGTCATAGAAAGTACTTTAGCGGCAGAGGTGTTAATGCTGGCTTGGCCGTCAGTTAACAATACGATGTGGTTAGACTGACAGGATTGGGTGATCGGGCTGGTATACATCGGCGTTCCGGTGATCTCCTCCTCGGCACAGCTACTGCCGCCAAGGTTGTCGTCACTACAGCCAACGGGTTGAATTAAAGTACCACCCGTATAGGAGGCAGGGTGAGAGACCCGAGTGTCGGCCCGACTGCTGGTCCCAGTGCCACGGGTCCTACCGTAGTCAACGGCATCACCACGGTAATAGAGCGCCGCCTCGTAGAGGCTATCGACAATCGGGGTGCCGGTCTTATGCTCAAGATTACTAACGACCTCGATTAACTTGTTGCGCACGGTATTGCTGGTGATGGGGACGTTGCCAGGGTTGGTGTAGTAGACCAGCCGCGGCGCAAGGTTGCTACCATCGTAGGACTCTACGACCCGCTTGCCACTTCCCGTGATGATAAAGGCCATGCTGTTTCCCGGTAGCCAGTTAGGGCGGGCCAGGATTTCGTTGACC
Organism: Neptunomonas sp.; assembly: GCA_004195305.1. GTDB lineage: Bacteria > Pseudomonadota > Gammaproteobacteria > Pseudomonadales > Balneatricaceae > Motiliproteus. The sequence continues at coordinate 877 of SDWN01000286.1, forward strand.
AGAGGGGCTATGTCGGTGCTGCGCTTAAGCGCGTGTTCTACGCTCCAGGTGTCACTGATCGGCCAAGTGACGCTGTCTGTGGTGGTGGCGCGGCCGCTGATATTATTGGCAGCGGTGGTGAAAGTCGCAGCGTTATCGCTATTCTCGGCTTTAATCGTCAGGCTGGTGGCTTCGGTAGGGGCGGTCTCATCGACGGCAAATTCCAGAAAGGCGCTGGCGATGGTTGAGCCCTGATTGAGTTGAACATTATTAAAGCGAATACCGATGGTCTGGGCAGAACCGTCGGTGACCAGCTCCAGGTCAGCGCTGGTTAGATCGACGCTACTGCCACGTTGTTCCGCATCGTCACTGCTGGCGTTTACCCGGACACTGAACCCGTGGTTCATGCAGCCGTTGGGGCTGCTGGCAGGGTCGTAGGTGATATCCAGTTGCGGAGCCTGGCTGGGATCGTTTTCGTAGGACTTTGCGATGCGCAAACCGGTCCCCGTGACCAGTAGAGACAGGCTGTTGCCGCCACACCAGCCGTCACGATTGACAATCTCCTGGATGATCGTGGTCAGGTCCGGGGACTGATATTCGGTGCCGTCTGTCCAGGGTCCTAAGGTGCCTGCCGCATTCCAGCCGACATTGGCGGTGGTCCGTGGCCGGTTGAGTACGCCTAGATCATTGGCTGCACCGGTGAAAGCGCTGCTCTGATCAGCATCATCGCCATAAAAAACCAGATTGGTGGTTGCTGAATTACTATTATCTGCGGTGAAGGCCACAGCGGCAGAGCTGATGGTGGCACCTTTGGGGATATTGATGCCATTAAACCGCAGCCCGACCGATTGGTTGGATGCTCCACCGGCACCGGTGGTGTAGGTGACTTGTAGCTGTGCCGCCGAAGAGCTATCCCCTTTGTGAGATTCTACTGTGCGATAGCCACTGCCACTGACATGTTCAATGACGAACGCTATTGGACTGTTGGCGCTCCAGTCATCCCTGTCGATAATCTCCTGCACAATAGTGCTGACATTGGGGCTGTAAAGGTTGTTGTTGACCGCAGGGTTGGTGGTGACCGCCCAACTGCTATTACTGGAGGTTTTGACGCGATCCTTCACGTTGGTGCCGATACCGCTGCTGAAGGTTACCGGTGAGCTGTTATCTTCACCTGAGATCAGCAGGGTAACGGTATTCGAGTTTTCAGCGTCAATTTTAAAAATTAGCCGGGCATCGGTGATGGTCGCACCAACGGGGATGTTGACACCGGCAAAGCGGAATCCGACCGGATTGGCAACCTCTGCCAGATTGATGCTCTGAACGTTGGTGCTGACATTGTTGTTATTGCTGGACTGGATGGCATTGTCGGTCTGATTACTTATCTGCTGACCAACGCTCGTCGTGCTCAGGGTTGTATAGTCCACATGCAGCTGGGCTGAACCGCCTGTTGCTTCGCCTTCGAAGGCTTCCACCCAGCGGACGCCACTGCCGCTGACATGTTCGATGATAAAGGCCATGGCGCTGTTCTGGACCCAGCCAGATCGACTGACCACTTCCTGTACCAAGGCGCTTAGGCTCGGTGTGTTCATGGCGCTGCTGATGGCGAGGTTGTCGGTGATCGCCCAGGTGGTGTTGGCGTCAGTTTTGCTGCGATTGCTTATGTTGTAAGTGCTGGTGCTGAAATTGGGCGGGTTATCGGCATCCTGAGCTGAGATCAGTACGGTAACAGGGTCCGAAGAGCTGTATTCCTGTTCGTCGATTTCGAATTCGATCCAGGCACGGGTGATGGTGGCACCGCTGGGAATGGCGACATTGGTGAAGCGCATCCCGATTATCTGCTTGTTACCGTCACCGACCATCAGCTCTAAATCAGTACTGTTTAAGCGGACGCTACCGCTGCTTGCATTCTCCTCCGCATCGTCGGCACCAGAGATAATTCGGGTGCTGAACGACGTACTGGCAGCTACGGTGACTTCGGTCATGTCAAGAAACACCGAATCGAGTGACATGATCCCGCTGGGAAGCATCTCTGCATCATCGTTACCCTCTTGAATGGTCGATGAGGTGCTGCCGCTCAGGGCATCTTCTTGAATCGTAGTCACCACGGCCGCATCGATATCGGTGACGGGGTAGAGGATAGGGCCCCCTGGGTTGCTGAAACGCATCAGGCCAACGTTGACATCCTGAGCGGTATTGAGGATATCAGTCAGCGCTGTCTTCATTCTATCCAGGCGGGTGGTTGAGCCCCCGTCGGTGCTGGTCATCGATCCCGAGGTATCGAGTACAAACAGCACATTGGGTTTAACCGTGACATTGGTGCTGCCGCCGAAATAGATCTCAGTATCATCGGCCCAGGCCGGGGTGCAGATCAGCCAGGTGCTGATAAGGCTGCTCAGGATGACCCGAAGTTTTCGATTGATAAGTCTGTCTCTTATACACATCT
>SDWN01000665.1 GCA_004195305.1 Neptunomonas sp.
AGATGTGTATAAGAGACAGGGCGAGCTCAGACAAACTCGAGCCATTGCTGCTCATGGGCTACCTCCAGAAATTGCTGGATGTCATTGTGCAAGCCGCCAGCATCGGGGAACTTGACGTCGAGGCGTTGGATAATCTCCGCGACCGAGGCCTGACCATCGCAGCAGGCCAGAATCTCACCGGCGCCGCCATTGAGTTTAACCATCCCTTCGGGGTAGAGCAGTACATAGCCCTGCTGTGCCTCCTCCCACTGGAAGCGGAAGTGGCGACGAATAGCAGGAATCTGTTCGGGCGCGAACATCAGCAAACTCCTTTTTTTAATGGCTGGCGCAGTGGCTGGGCGTCAACACCGGCGCACTGGAAGCGGAAGTGGAAGTGGCGGCTATTGGTCGGGAGCTGATTGGGTGTGAACATCAGCTGACTCCCTGCGCCAGTGGCTGTGCTGAGGCCGTATCAACGCCCGTCTCAACGTCGGTCACCACAATATTGTGGTAAGGCACCCGGTTAAGCTCGTAGGCCATGCTCATCGCATCAAGCATGGTCCAGAGTACATCGAGTTTAAACTGCAGAATATCCAGCGCCTGCTGTTGCTGCTCGCGGCTGACGAAGTGATCCAGCGTGATCTGCAGGCCATGCTGCACATCACGCCGCGCTTCGGACAAGCGGTTGCGGAAATACTGGTGTCCCGCGACATCGATCCAGGGATAATGGCTCGGCCAGGTATCCAGCCGCGATTGATGAATCGTGGGCGCAAACAGTTCGGTCAGCGACGAACAGGCCGCCTCCTGCCAGCTGGCATGACGGGCAAAGTTGACGTACGCATCGACCGCAAACCGCACCCCCGGCAGCACATGCTGCTGCGACTGCACCTCGTCACGGTTCAGACCGCAGGCCTCAGCCAGACGCAGCCAGGCTTCGATGCCCCCTTCGCTTTTACCTTCAGGGCCGTCGTAACCGTCGTGATCCAGGATGCGCTGCACCCACAACCGGCGCACCTCGCGATCCTTGCAATTGGCCAGCACATTGGCATCCTTGACCGGAATATTGATCTGATAATAGAAACGGTTGGCCACCCAGCCACGGATCTGCTCCGGGGTACAACGGCCCTCATGCATCGCCAGGTGATACGGATGGTGGATATGGTAGTAGGCGCCCTTGGCGCGGAGGCGGCGTTCGAACTCGACCCGTGACCAGGGTTCGAGTGGATCATGGGGCTGAGCTGCAGACGGCGGCGACTGTAAAGGGCGCGTTTTGACGGTCATGGTGTTGGCCTCGTTATTGTTACTGACGGGTGTTATCGCCATTTATTAGTGCCAGTTGGGATTCGCGATCACGGACTACAGCGTGATCTCCATGCCATCCCAGGCGACCTCCACCCCGTGCTGCTTCAGCGCGGCATGTTCGGAAGAATCTTCATTTAAAATAGGATTGGTGTTGTTTATATGTATCAGCACCTTACGATCCGCCGGAAGCCTGTCTAAAACCTCCAGCATGCCGCCGGGACCGCTCTGGGGCAGATGCCCCATCTGGGTCCCGAGCTGGACGCCCACCTCCTGACGGATCATCTCATCATCGCGCCACAGGGTACCGTCGACCATCAGGCAGTCGGCCCGTTGCATCCACGGCAGCAGGTGGGGTTCGATCGCGCCCAGACCCGGGGCATAAAACAGCGTGCCGCCGCTGCTGAGGTCCTCGATAAAGAGTCCGATATTATCGCCGCTGACCGGATGGTCGCGGTGGGGCGAATACGGGGGCGCCTTGCTGGTCAGTGGCATCGCATGAATGCGTAGATTCTGGATCGCCGGAATCAGGAAGCCGGGCTCGGTCTCCAACGACAGCGGCTGGCGGCGGAAGCCGCCGTTCCAGGTGTCAAAATTGAGCATTGGGAAGATCGGAAAGCCCCGGCTCAGATCTTCAAACACCGGATCGGTACAGTAAACATCCAGCGGGCAGCCTTCGCGCAGCATCAGCAAGCCGCTGCAGTGGTCGATCTGGCCGTCCATTAACAGGATGGCGGCGATGCCAGTATCGCGCAGTTGGCGCGCCGGCTGGAGCGGCGAAAAGGAGGCCAGCTGGGCGCGAATATCGGGAGAGGCGTTAAGCAGCAGCCAGTTGCCTTCATCACTGCTGATACAGATCGACGATTGGGTGCGTGGTTTGGCATTGACCGTACCGTCACGAAAGCCTTTGCAGTTATGACAGTTGCAGTTCCACTGTGGAAATCCGCCACCGGCGGCGGCGCCTAATACACGAATTTTCATCATCGTTCTCCGTTAGCCGAGAGCCGTTAGCTATTAGTTGTTAGTTGTTAGTTGTTAGTTGTTAACAATGGGCCGCCAAGCCAGAACGCGCCCGCAGGCGCGCCAGCGCGGCTCAGCGGTTACTGAAGTACATGGTGACTTCAAAGCCGATGCGCAGATCGGTAAATGCCGGTTTAGTCCACATGATGTGTTCCTCGTGTTGTTATGGATCGAAAGTTATGGATCGAAGGTTATGGATCGAAGGTTATGGGTCGATAATTTGGGGATAAGAGCCTGCTTGCTGCTCACAAACAGCATGCCAAAATGACATAACGCAACACAGAGGACCTTGGGGCGGATTAGCGGGGTCGAAAGTCGTAGACCTTTGGAAGCAATTCATCCTATCCAGCAGCCGGTAACGAAACGACGGTTGTCTTCTTTTATAAAAAATTCGGGGTAGAGTCGATACGCTATCCGCGCCGACGTGCTGAGCATCAATCTGACTTTTTACATCACCTGATTACCCACAAAGCTCAGCCATGATGCAACCGAGCTCTTCTCGCGAGCTAGTATGCTCATCGCTCATCGCTGTGATGACTGTAAATCATGGGTAATCAGGTCAATCTATGCCCTTTGTAGATAAAATACCTGTTGCCCTGGCTATCTGCTGAAGCAGGCTCTGATAGCCTCCAGGGTAATCGCTACCGCTAAACCCAACTTAGACAGCTGCACGATCCTGCTCAAACAAACCCGTTCGTAGACCTTTACCTGAGGACGGAGCCGCTCTTCGGCCCGATGGAAAGCGATACCGTTGGGTAATACTTTCGGCAGTTCGACCTGCTTCTCGATAGTTTTTGTCACAGATGTTTGTATACGCCAATTCTACGCTGATCTACAGTACCGGTCTCTGGCGGGGCCGTTTGATCCCCCGCTGTTAAATATTACTGCAGAGACACCCGCCGTGAAGGAGTATTACCAATGAAGTCCTGGCATCGCCCTGAGATACTGCTGTTCATCATGGCCGCTGCCATGCCGGTCTCTTTTGGGATCTGGCAGGCGTTATTGAATAATTTTGCCATCGAGCACGCCGCTTTTAGCGGGGTGGAGATCGGCATTCTTCAATCGCTGCGGGAGATCCCCGGTTTTCTGGCGTTTGGGGCGGTGTTGCTGCTGGTCGTGCTGCGGGAGCAGACTCTGGCGCTGACGTCCTTGATGCTGCTGGGCATCGGCACCGCGTTGACCGGTTTTTTCCCCACAGCGATCGGCCTCTATTGCACCACGGTATTGATGTCGCTTGGCTTTCATTACTACGAGACCATCAACCAATCCCTGTCGTTGCAGTGGTTTGACAAGGCGCATGCGGCCCACAAAATGGGCCAGATGGTGGCGATTGGCTCCTTCGCCGGCCTGGTTTCCTTTGCGCTGGTGTGGCTGACGCTGGATGTGCTGAATATCGGCATGGAGATCGTGTACCTGCTGGGGGGCGGTATCACCCTGCTCGTCGCCCTGTTCTGCTGGCTGAGTTTCCCCCACTTTCCCGCCAAGGTTGAGCAGCATAAGACCCTGATCCTGCGTAAACGCTATTGGCTCTATTACGCCCTGACATTTATGGGCGGTGCCCGGCGCCAGATCTTCGTGGTGTTTGCCGGTTTCCTGATGGTGGAAAAATTCGGCTTCTCTGCCGCACAGATCTCAATCATGTTCCTGGTGAACGGCGCGCTGAATATGGTCTGCGCACCGCAGATCGGTAAACTGATCGGCCGCTGGGGGGAGCGCAAGGCGCTGACCGCGGAATATATCGGCTTGATCGCGGTCTTTAGCGCCTACGCCTTCGTCACCAACCCCTGGTTTGCGGTGGGCCTGTATGTGCTGGACCACCTGTTATTTTCGATGGCCATTGCCCAGAAAACCTACTTTCAGAAAATCGGCGATCCCAAGGATATGGCACCCACCGCCGGTGTGGCCTTTTCCATCAACCATATTGCCGCGGTGGTACTCCCCGCCGCCTACGGCCTGCTCTGGGTCGTCTCGCCGGCAGCGGTGTTTCTCACCGGCGCGGTGATGGCCGCAGGGTCGTTGCTGCTGGCACGTCTGGTCCCGCATCATCCACAACCGGGTCGGGAAGTGGCCTGGGGAGGAGGCAAAACAGCCGCAGCGACGGGCGACGGTTAATTCTCGGGGGGGCTTAGGCCTCATACTTATCCGCGCCAGCACCGCCCTGTTGACTGTCACGCTTGAACATACCGATAATGATAGCCAACAACATGAGCATCTTCAGAATCATCCCATCTCCGTACACAGAAGAAATCTAGAGCCTATGGCGTTTATCTTTGATGGCCCCGAAAGCGGCCCGTTATTTGTGTTTGCGCATGGTGCGGGTGCCCCCGCTCAGTCGGCATTTATGCAGCAGGTCAGTGAGGGGCTAGCTGTCGAGGGCATTCGTGTGGCTCGATTCAATTTCCCCTACAGCACCAAATCGCTTGAAGATGGAAAACGGAGGCCGCCAGATAGACAACCCAAACTATTGGCTCACTTTGCCGAACAATTACAGCTATTGGGTAAACCCGCAATCATTGGCGGTAAATCTATGGGCGGACGCATGGCCAGCCTGCTTGCCGCCAATGTGGATAATGTCGATCAGAGCAACGGCGCCCTGATCAAAGGCTGTGCCTGCCTGGGCTACCCGTTCCACCCCAATGCTAAACCCGATAAATTGCGCATCGATCACTTGCCTAATATCCGTCAGCCAATTCTAATCATCCAGGGAACCAGAGACAGCATGGGCAATCAGCAAGAGGTGCAAGCTTACCCCTTACCGAGCGCTATTCAATGGCACTGGCTAGCGGATGGCAATCATGATTTCAAGCCCCGAGTGGCTTCTGGATTCAGCCACCCACAGCACCTGGACACCGCCGTTAAGGTCTTAGCAGCCTTTATCAAACAGCATGGCTAAGATTGGTAATTTGAGCTGTTGAATCATCCACCTCTCCTTTCAGATAACAGGTTCTGGCCCATGCCGGGCACACTGGGTCGGAATTTATTCCGACAAGGGCGCTGCACCTGTCGGGCATCGCCAAACATAGTACTTTCGACCCCTTTTCTGAGGCCGATGGTCGTATTCCGACGGGAGACTATTCGCGCTCTAATAGGGCAACATAATAAAAAAGGAGTCATCGACTATGCAGTCGCTCCACACCCCCATCGCGCGCTCTGCTGAAGCCATACCATCCAGCCACATATCCAAGCCCGGCGTTATGGGCCACAATGTAGACACCGATAATAACAACGCGACCACAGTCTCTGACCCGCAGAGTTCTGATGCAGTCCGGCTGGAGTCACCTGTGTATAAATTACTGATTGCCGACGATCATCCGCTATTTCGCGAAGCGATTGCCGATGTCATCCGCAGCCGCTACCCTGATGCTGAAATTCTGCAATCCGAAAACCTCGACGCCGCTGCCGAACTGGCCGATGCGCATGATGATCTCGACCTCATCCTGCTCGATCTGAATATGCCCGGCATGCATGGCCTCAACGGCCTGATGCAGCTGCGCAACGATGCACCCACCATTCCCGTGGTCATCATCTCCGCCGAAGAGGACAAGAGCATCGTGCTCCAGTCGATGACCTACGGTGCGGTGGGTTTCATCCTCAAATCGTTACCACGCGAAAAAATGACCCAGGCACTGGAGCAGGTACTGGCCGGTCAGGTCTATCTGCCCGCCGATGTGATCCGCTCAACCACCGATAACAACCGTAACCGCCGTCGCCATATTGACGAGCATGCCATTGCCCCGGAGATGCTCAATAGCCTGACCCGGCGCCAGCTGCTGGTACTGGAACGGATGGCCAACGGCGAATCCAACAAACAGATCGCCTACACCCTGTGCATCGCCGAAACCACGGTCAAAGCGCATGTCTCGGCGGTACTGCGCAAACTCAATGTGCATAACCGTATCCAAGCGGTCCTGTCCGCCGGTAATATCGACTTTAACCAGTATTTAAAGCGCTAGCGTTGCCGGTGACCGTCTATTCCGCCCCTTCGGGCGGCTTCATGCGCCTTACCCTGAGGACCTTCTTCAGTCTGAATGGCATCGGTTAGCAAAAGTGATAGAAGCCCGCCTGACGTTTTTCCTGTTCACGCTGCCTGCGCCTGGGCTTTGCCCGGCACACCAAGACGTAATAACCCCGCAATCGCAATAATCACGCCGTCATCCGCGCCGACGAGCTCTTCAACACTGAAAAAAACGCTACCTGTCCAACGGCTGCAGTCGGCTAAAATTGGTCGTCACGGCGCGTGGTAGCTGACAACCGTAATCACCCTTACGCCTCTGCTCAACATATACTTAAGAAGTGTATTAATGATGCTACTCACCTGGTGGACAAATAGGTTCCATACCTATCGATCCATCGCCCCGAAAATCTGCCGAAATTACGTGGAACTGCTGGATTTTCAGAGGCTCGCATGGGGCTTCGACCCATGATGACGCATCCTTGAGTCTTCGATTACCCCCCCGGGTTAATAACTCATTTCGATCCCAAGGGAGTTCCATTACAATGAAAACCATCCTATCGGCCACGATAATTGCAACCAGGAGCAACTCAGACATGGACGGACTCATGCCCTTGATATTATGCGATGCGACTGCTGTTTCACGCTTTGCGCCACTCGCGTTTAAAATTTCAGAGATTTTCCCATTACCCAAGACACAACACCCACCCTATTGTATCAATGGATACTCTTACTCAATCCTACACAGATCTAGCCAATAAACCCTGGCAACACTGCTTTAAGAAAGCTCGTTAATTATATTTTATAAAGGCACAACGATGAAAAGAAAATTACATATAGGTGGATCGAAACGAGCAGAAGGCTGGGAAATCATGGATGCAAACCCTGCAGAACATGTTGATCATGTCGGTAATGCCATCGACTTGTCTCGGTTTGATGATGATACATTTTCAGAAATATATTCTTCGCATGTTGTTGAGCATTTTGATTATCATATTGAATTAATAAAGACTCTAAAAGAGTGGCGTCGCGTATTGATTCCTGGGGGATTGATGTATGTTAGCGTCCCGGATTTAGATGTGCTGTCAGGACTTATGGTGGATAAAAGTAAAATGACACCTGATGATCGTTTTCATGTGATGCGGATGATCTTTGGTGGCCATGTGGACCAATATGATTATCACCTTGTCGGTTTAAATGAGGAGTTTCTTTCTGGTTTTTTACAGGCTTCTGGTTTCGTAAATATCATGAAAGTACAAAATTTCGGTCAATTTAAATTCCATGATACTAGTAATGCAGTCTTCAAGGGGCATGCTATAAGTTTAAATATGATCGCTTATAAACCAAAATAAATTACTCGCCCGGATATTTCATGAAGGGATCGAAATTTACGGATCCGCTGGCTAAGCAGTTGGTTCTATCTCCCGCAGGGCCTTGGTGGTTCCAAGGCGTAAGGGAGATCGGGCCAAATGCAACGGCAGTGGATACGGAAAATAGATCAGCGATACCGGTTACAACGTGTAATTTTCAAAAACAAGCTAGAAGTTCTGTAATCATCGCTGTTACAGGTCAGTTTTTAGCGCCTTTGTGAAAGGTCCGGGCTAATTATTTAGGAACTGAATCGCCCCGTCTGCCGGAGAGACAGGGCGACTCATCAAGCGGCACCCTATAAACCGCTCGCGTTAACCCCTGCCTGCCCGACAGGAGGGTTTACCAGATGCTGAATAACGGCTTTGAGCTTGGCCGGGCGCACCGGTTTATTCATCAACTGGTAACCCAGCGCGCGGATCTCTTGCTTGAGGTCGTTACTGTAATTGGCGGTGATCATCAATACCGGGGCGTTGATGCTCAGCTCCTGGCTCATCCGCTGCACCGCATCCAGGCCGGTCTGGTTATTATCGAGATGATAATCGGCGACGATCAAATCCAATCCACCCAGCTGTGCCGACTGTTCTACAATCGCACTGTAACTGAGTGCGGTGAGCACCTCGCAACCCCAGCCTTCAAGAAACAGCTGCATCGCCTGGCAGATACTCCGTTCGTTATCGAGCACCAGTATCCGCCGCCCCTGCAGCTGCGGGCAGGACACTGACGGGCCCAGTGCCGACTGTGCTCGAGAGCGCTGCAGCTGGCTCTTATCCAGCTCACCGTAAGGCACCTGCACCGAAAAGCAGGAGCCGGATCCGGGAGTCGATTGCACCGACACCCGATGCCCCAGGATCCCCGACATCTTGTCAACGATCGCCAACCCTAAACCCAAGCCTTTATCATGGGCCGAGTTATCGTGCTGGACGCGGTTGAACTCCTGAAAGACCTCCCGCTGCTTATCCGCAGCGATGCCAATACCGGTATCCCATACCTGGATCGAAACGCCGTCGGCGTTCCGCCTGCAGCCCAGCACGATGCGCCCTTTACGGGTGTAACGCAGCGCATTGCTGAGAAAGTTTCGGAGTATCCGTGCCAGCAGCTGGCTGTCCGTCGCGATCACGGCGCGGCAGGGTACCCAGTGAAAATCCAATTGACTCTGTGCCGCCAGGGTATGGAATTCGTTAGCCAGATTGCCGAGCAGGTGATCGGTGCTAAATGCGGTGATATCCGGCTTGACCACCCCGGCGTCGAGCTTGGAGATATCGACCAAGGCGGCCAACAGACTCTCGACATCCTCCAGCGAATAGTTCAATGACTGCACCAGCGCCCGGGTTTTATCCTGCAGCGGATGCTCCAACAGCGAAGCGGAAAACAACCGTGCCGCATTCATCGGCTGGAGCAGATCATGACTGGCCGCAGCGAGAAATTTGGTTTTCGACTGGTTAGCCTGCTCGGCCTCTTTTTTGGCCTCTAACAAGCGACTCCCAATCAGCCGTCGCTCATCGACCTCCTGCAGCAGCAGGCGATTAACCTGGGTCAGCTCGGCGGTACGCTCCGCGACCCGTTGCTCCATATGCTGATAGGCCTGGACCAAGTCTTCGGCGCTGCGACTGCGCTCGGTGATATCGGTGTAGGTGTTAACGAACTCGCCGCTGGGCAGTGCGTGGCTGCAGATCTCCAGAATACGGCCATCACTGAGCTTCTGTTCCAGCCGGGTACAGAGCTTGCCCTCGTGATCCCGGCTACAGGGATTCAGATCTGAGACTTCACTCAAGGCCATCAACTGGGTAAAGGAATCGCCCTGTTTGAGCACTGTCGCAGACTTGCCGATCAGCTCGCTGAAACGCTGGTTCCAAGTCTCCAGTTGATTATGCGCATTCACCAGTACCACGCTTTGCGACAGGTTATCGAGGGTGTGTTGCAGCACTCTGGATTTGTTCGCCAGCGCCCGTTCGCGCAACGCCCGCTCGTTCTCGATCAGCGCGGTAATATCTTTATACAGTACCACCAGGCCACCATCACCGGTCTTGCGCTGGCTGACCTGGAGCCAGCCGCCGCCCCGCATCCGAAACACCTTGCCGTCGCCCAGCGGCGAGGTCTTTGCACCCACAGCGACGCCCGCGCCGTAATAGCGCTCGATCATGCGCTCTTTTTTGGCCAGCGCCATGATCTCTTCGTAATGCACCCCCGGGCGAATATCAACCCCGGAAGCTTGCCAGAACTGCTTGAACGTTGAGTTTGCGAGCAGCAGACGCCGATCGTTGCCATACAGCACAAACGCATCCGAAATACTTTCGATCGCGTCCTGCAAATTACTGTGGGCGGTCTGCGCTTGCGTATTGGCCTGTTTGAGCGCCTGGTTGCTATGTTTGATCTCCTCCAGCGCACTGTTCAGCGCCAGGGTCTGCTCCCGCACCTGTTCGGCCAGAAACACCGCGTGCTCAAAACTGCCGTAGGCTCCCTCATGACGACTGGGACCGGACTCGACCCGCTGCATCAGCGCCCGGTTAATCTTGCCCAGCTTAACGTTCTCGGCACGCGCCTGATCCAGCTGTTGTTGTAACTGTTGTAACTGTTGTTGCAACCGTTGTAACTGCTGCAATGTGGGTTGCTCAGATGGCGGCAGTGACTGTGCTAGCTGCTGAGGCGAGAGGTCTGGCGCCGACTGCGCCGGGGCGGCTGCATCCGCCTGCCGCTCAGGCGTCATAATCCGGACCGCCAAGCGCAACCCCGGTGAAGGTCTGATTAAGGTGCATGCCGTTGAACTGCTCGCCGTAAGTATTGAAACCGATCACCCGGTTATCACAAAGCACCGTGGATATTCTAGCGTTGAGCGAACGCTGTTCGGATTCCAGACGACGGAAGATACAGTCATAACCGACCACCAACTGCGGCGGGCCGATCTTACGCTTGATCCCCTCAAACAACGTTTCCAGACCTTCGGCCAAGTCGCCGCAGCGAGAACGGGTCAGTACGATGCCGGTTTCAACTGCACAATAAAAGGTCAGACTCAGGTCATCATTAACCTTCTGAATCGCGCGTGAATAATAACGTTCACCAATCTTCACCGAGAGCGGATTCATCGCAAACACCCGCGAATCCAATTGATCCACCGACAGATTGAGTGCCTGAGCATACTCCTCGGCAGCCGGCGCCGCATTCAGTTCGATGACCCGGCGCTGTGCGCTGTCGGCCTCTGTCACCACCAATTTATCATCCGTATCGACCAGGTGATCAATACTAAAAACCTCAAAAGGACAGCGGCTGTTTACCAGGATCAAAATCGCCGCATCGGAGTGGAATCGACCTTGGTAATAGACCTGGGTATCACGAAAATGAAGATCATCTCCGGCCGATCCACCCAGTAATGGAATACTCCCCAGATGGGCATTGAGCATATTCATCAACTGCTCTTCACGAACCGACAGGCCATCGAGCAGGGTCAAGGCAAACGAGTGCCCCATGATCGGCGCCACCTGCTTCTGACGACAGCCTTCAAGCATGCCATGGACCAGTGACTGGGCATCGGAAAAACTAAATTCGGCCAGCTTATTAAACAGTGCCACCTCGATCGCAAAGTGTTCCGCGCTGAAGCCGATGGCGGTGATGCTACCGTGCGTATAGCCCTCGGAACTGATCTCCCCGGCGGTGGTACAACCGACCAGCGGAATATCCCCAAAGCGTTGTTTCAACGCCTTCGACAACGCCTCAAGGTCGTATTGACTGGAGCAGAAAAACAGCACCAAACTCAGCGGCTGCACCACTAACTGCCGATACAGCTGCGCGGCAGCCGCCACCACATCCCGATCATGACAGTCACTCGTCAATACGGCAGGCGGAGCTGCCTGAGCAGCGATTGATTGGGTAGCTAACACCGCTATACCTCTCAGAACCTTTTGATATAAGTTATTTTAGGTTCACAACTGAACCGACAACATAGTACTTAGGATCTATTTAAGCGCTGATTTGGTCTGCCTATGCGGCGTTGTAGACAGATCCACAGCGCTACTGCCAGGGTACAGCAACAGAGCATTACCGCGACTACAGGGTAGTAATACAGTGTTACAACGGTACGACAACAGCGCAATAGCAGTACTACAACGGCAATAATCAAAGAAAGACGAGACCCGCGAAGGGGGTACGGGTCTCGGTGAGTCACCCTACTGGGGATGTAGGTGACTGAAACGTGTAATCTAAGTCTAGCAGCCTGTCGGACTTAACGCTGATCTACTTCGGGAAAGCCTAAACTGGCCATTTTTCACCCTCTTTTTCGTTACATAGAACCCCTATTCACAAGCTACGTCCCTATAGCTTGCCCTACGGTCGGCTATTGCTGCGTGAACCGGCTGTCCTGCCAGGACATCGCCTCGAAATAGTTTAAAAACTGTCTCAAATCGGACTCTCCCTCGCTACGACCGGTCAAGTCCGACAGGCTGCTATTAACCCGGGTTAGTAGCCGCCGCAAGGATGCGTCATCATGGGTCAAAGTCCCATGCGAGCCCCTGAAAATAAAGCAGCTCCACGCAACTGCGGCAGACTTGGGGGGCGATGGACAGATAGGTCTGGAGCCTATTTGCCCACCAGGTTGATAGCCTAATAAGTCAACACTGCGCCCAGAGCTATGGAGCTAACCTCAGTCGTCGCCGTCTCCGCCTTATCGTACTCGGCGACTAACTGTAAGTTATCGTTAATCTTATGGAACCAGGATAGCGCACTGTTTTCCAGATTAAGCTGACTGCCACCCACTGTCGTGCCACCTTTGTTCTCACCGCGAGAAACAACTAAACGCTCGCTGCCAAAACTGTAGGAGGCCTGCAACAGATGGCCTTTGGCATCGGCATTGTCTGCGGTCAACTGGTTACTCAGACCCGCAGCACCGACACCGCTAGCATCAAACCCCGATGCGGTCAGTGACAAGCCAGCCATTTTTACATTGAGACCGTAGGAAACGCCGTTTGAATCGACATCGACACCCGGTGTGGTTTCTGATGTCTGGCTCATCCCCCCCAACCAGGCTTTGTAAGAACCGCCATCAAAGGCGCCGTCATAGGTAGCCTCTGCTTCAATTCGAGGCTGGCTCTCTTCTGAGGTAGCGGCACTTTTATTCGGGTCCATCAGACCCAGGGCCACCTGGAAGCCAGCGGTCTTGGGAGAGCGATAGGTGATCTGCGAGACCGGGAATGGATACAGATAACCGGCACCGATATTACCGAACGAGACGTTATCGCCGTCTGCGCTAACCGTGTGTGTCTGGCCGTAGCCCAGCAGCATCTCATCACCGAGGATATTACTGCGATTGAACAACGCGAAATCCTTACCGATCAGCACCTCACCCCAGCTGGAGCCAACCGTGCCGTAGAACTGACGCACATCGATCATACTATCGGTGAGACCGTTACTTGGTCCGGTGCGGGACAGATCGCTGTCGTTGATGCTAACCCAGAACGACGACCGTGCGCCGACTTTCAGATCGCCCGCCTGCTTGGAAAAATTAAAACCGATGTAGTTGGGCAGAAAACCCATCTTCACCCGTGACTGATTGGTCTTGGTGCCACCCGCTTTGGTTTCGGTGCTGACCAAGAAGGTGTTGAGCAGCCCATCGACCGCAAAACTGGTGCCATCGGTATCGTACAGGGTGATGGCCGCTCCCGCTTGTGCGCTCATGCCTAAAACCACAGCTGCCGGTAATACCTTCACCAACCATTTATTATTTTTCATTGTTAGTTCCCAAACAGGTTTATAGATGCGTTTAAAACGTCTGCTGCAGTATTGGAAAACCGCGCCAATCAAAACATCGTCCTTTACTGGGCAAAGCCGCCTTCTTTAGCGGTGACTCAGACGACCCCCACCCACACGCCCCTGACGACCCTTTACGCGTTACGCCTTCGGTCGTACGCCCTGACGGTACTTAACGGTTACCCATCCGGGGAACCTGCGAATAAGTCCAGTGTGTTCTCTGCGGGCGCAAGGGACTTATTCGCAGGTTCCTCAGCCAACGGGCCCGATGTGGCTCTTAAGTCTTAGGCCGACGAGTCTGAAGTCGCATTGTCCTGAATGGAGATCCGCCTAGCATGAAAACAACGCATGCAGGCACGCGATGCCCCTCACCTTTACCGGGAGCGAGTTATCAACCGAACAACCCTTTACCGCCGGCTATTAGGTTTTTGCCTGTTACTGCTGGCCACGCATCTGCACGCTATGGATTTGCCGACTGAGCAAGCCAGTGGCGCAGCAGGCCACTACCAGAGAGAGATCCAAACGTTGTTTCCGAAAGCGACCCGGATCGAGGCCAAGCTGGACGACTTTCCCGTCTACCCGGTGTACCAGCTCCAGCAGCTGCTGGGCTACGCCTACGAATCTAGCGATTTGAGCGACCTGGCCGGATTTTCCGGCAAGCCGATCAAGCTGATGATCGGACTGAAAGCCGACGGCCGTTTCAGCGGCGTCAGGGTACTGGATCATCACGAGCCGGTCTTTCTGCACGGCCTGGGGCAGCAGCCACTGTTCGATTTTGTGGCGCAATATAAAGGTCGTTCACTCACCGATCCTATTGTCATCGGTAGCGGCGCGGGTGGAGGCTGGGGACGTAGTAACCGTAGTAGCAGCAACAATGAAGCCATTGGCGGGGGACCGGTGCATATCGACGGGGTCACCAAAGCCACAGTATCGGTCATCATCATCAACGATACGGTACTCTCTTCCGCGCTGATGGTGGCCCGAAAAAAGCTCGACGGTTTCGCTCAACCGGTCGCGGCCATCGCCAAACCTGATCTGTTTGAATCCCTGAACACAGCGCAGCTGCTGCAACGCGGTTATCTGCAACACTGGCGCCTGTCCCGCGCTGACGCAGAGAAGCGACTGGGGCAGAGTCTTGACGGTTATGCCGCTCTGGAGCCCGACCCGGATGCGAGCCCTGATTCGGACAACGCAGATGAGTCGCTGTTTAGCGAACTGTACTTCGCCTACCTCAACGCGCCTATCATCG